>NZ_JAUBVF010000002.1:0-142569 GCF_036705685.1 Microcoleus sp. AT3-A2 | reverse complement strand
CATCGGCTCCGTGCCCGTCATCATCGGCTCCGTGCCCGACGACGGCGTAGGCTGCGGCACCGTCCCGCTATCCAAAGTATCCTCGTTCTCCTCGGGTAGCCGCCCTTCGAGAAAATTTAGTGATACTGCACTTGCCATTGTTCCGCCTCCTTGCGACGCTACTCAAAAACTACTAAATAAACTTAAAGTCAGATGCAGTAATGACTGTGCTGAGCGCTCCGGGCACTGTAGGAATAGAATTCAACACTGCCAAATCGAAAGCTGGGAGACTGTCATCTGCCACATTCGGGTCGAAGCCGAGAACGTACTTGTTAAAAGTATTGTTCAGGTACACGAAGAAAGCTCCCGTTTTGCTCGATCCGTTTTGATTTTTCAACACTGCATTTATTGCTTGAGCGTTATCAAATTTAGATTCAAACAAAATGACTGATTGCTTGCTGATGTCGTCGCCGCTAGACCCAATATTCCTGACGATAAAACTGGTGAAATCGAGAGTAGTTCCTGAGTTGGTTAAACCTGCGAAATTTGACGACCTGAACAAAAATCTGTCGGTCTCGCTGCCGTTAGCGTTAAAGTCAGCAATCACGTCCACGCCTTCGCTGGGAGTTTCGTAGTAGAAGAAATCATTGCCAGCATCGCCCGTGAGCAAGTCAGAACCGGGACCGCCACCCAAAATGTCATTGCCTGCACCGCCGGAAAGCGAGTCGTTGTCATCGCCGCCCAATACCAAGTCATTGCCGAAGGCGCCGCTGAGACAGTCACTGCCGGCACCGCCGTCGAGAGTGTCGTCGCCCGCTTGGCCGTCGAGGGAGTCGCTGCCGGCCTCGCCCAACACGTAGTCATTGCCCGAACCTCCGAGTCCCGTGTCGTTGCCTTGTCCACCCAAAATCGTGTCATCGTTGTCGCCGCCGGAGATGAAATCGTTATTGATACCGCCGTCGAGCAAGTTTCTGCCCAATCCACCGTCGAGGATGTCGTCGCCGGCACCGCCGTCGAGGGAGTCGTCGCCAATGCCACCAAGTAAGGTGTCGATCCCAGCGCCACCAAGTATCGAGTCCTCGCCGGATTCTCCCAATATCGAGTCATTGCCTGTTCCGCCGTCAATGGTGTCGTTGTTGTCGCCGCCCAAGAGGTTGTCATTGTCATTGCCGCCGAACATCAGGTCGTTGCCCAGTCCGCCGATCAGCGAGTCTATGCCGTCTTCGCCGTCAACGGTGTCGTTGCCGAGTCCGCCGTCAACGGTGTCGTTGCCGATCGCACCCACCAGCGAGTCGTTGCCTGCTTCACCGAATACGAGGTCGTTGCCGCCATTACCATCGATCAGGTCGTCGCCGTCGCCCCCAGCGAGGGTATCGTCGCCTGCCCCGCCGAGGATGAAGTCGCTGAGGTTGCTGCCTGTAAAGCTGCTGGCTGGGAGTGCGCTGCGATCGACAATATTATCTACCACCGTGATGCTGAAGGATGCCGGCCCGATAGTTGCAGACCCGTCGGAGGCTGTAAACGTGAAACTGTCGCTGCCACCTGCTGCCAGCAAGTTGTATTTGACGATGTTGTTGTTGATATCGTCTTGGGTGAATTTGCCGCCCACGTTGAGAAAGGTGCTACCCCTTTGGACAAAACCTCTGGTAGCATCGGGGGCTTTAGTAATCGTGTAAACGATTTCCAAGGGGCTGTTGTCGGGATCTGTGACTAACAAATCGGCGGCAGTGATTGTCTGGGTAGGATTACTTTTGGCAACCACCACACCGTCGTTAATTATTAGCTGCGGCGGGTTACTGACGTTGATGGTTACTACCGCCTTACTTGTGCCGCCGCTGCCGTCTGAGATCGAGTAGCTGAAGCTGTCAGTACCCGAGAAGCCCGGATTCGGGGTGTATTTGAATACGCCACCGCCCACGGGAACCAGGCTCCCTTTGTTTGCTGGAGCAAAAGTCGTGACAGTCAGAGCGCTTTGTTCCTGGTCAGTGTCGTTCAACAGAACGTTGAAACTGAGTTCTTCACCTGCAACCGTGGTGAAGTTGTCGTTAACTGCTCTTGGAGGTTGGTTAAAGATGGGCGTCGGACTTCCTGTCGGCGTCGGACTTCCTGTCGGCGTCGGACTTCCTGTCGGCGTCGGCGACCCGGGGAACATCGGCACCGGCTCGTCTGGCGGTGTTGGTGTCGGTGTTGGCGTCGGTGTCGGCGTCGGTGTCGGCGTTGGTGTCGGCGTCGGTGTCGGACTTCCTGTCGGCGTCGGACTTCCTGTCGGTGTCGGACTGTCTGTCGGCGTCGGTAGGGGAAGCGGAGTTGCGCTGCCGGGAACTGTGGGGGCAATTACAAATGAGCTTCGCCCTAGGGTTCTGCTGTCTACTCCGGGCAATACTGCTAAAAAGTCGCCGCTGACGCCGTTGCGAATAATCGTACTGCCGGCTTTGGTTTCGGTGCTTTGGAAGATTACCAAATCTTCAAACTTGAGGTCGCCGGTTAACCCGATTAAATCTTCGCCTTGGCGAAAGTCTGTGAAAATGTCAGCATCGGCGATGTCGGGGCCGCCTGTGGTGATAAATGCCGCGTTAGTGCCGTCGCTGCTGCCGCTGGGGGAACTGAAGGCACCGATGACGAAGACATCTCTGCCTTCGCCTCCTGCCACTACGTCTTTGCCTGCTTCGCCCCAAAGAACGTCATTGCCAGCACCGCCGTCCACGATGTCATCACCGTCGCCGCCGAATACGATGTCGTCGCCGTCGCCGGAAAAAAATGTATCCCCGCCGGCGTTTCCGTAGAGCCAGTCGCCTCCTTCGTTGCCAAATACCAAGTCTTCGCCATCGCCACCGAAGAGCGAGTCGTTGCCTTCGTCGCCCCAGAGGATGTCGTCGCCTCGATCGCCCAAAAAGCTATCGTCGCCAGAACCTCCACGCAAGCTGTCGCTGTCTTTTCCGCCGTAAGCCGTGTCTCTGCCTTCGCCTCCGATTACCGTATCGTTGCCGTCATTGCCATACAGCAGGTCAGGGTTATTTGCCCCCTCGATGGAGTCGTTGTCTTTGCCTCCGTACAGGGTATCGAGTCCTGAACCGCCGTCAAGAACGTCGTTGCCCTCATTACCGAACAGCACGTCGTCATCGTCGTTGCCAAATAGTAAATCGTCGCCTCGGACTCCTTGCAAGGTGTCGTTGCCTTGCAGCCCGGAAATCACGTCGGGGCCGGGACTGCCAGCTAAGGAGTCGTTGGTTTCGGTGCCACGGACTACGCCGCCGATGATTCCGGGCGAGGTACCTTGGCCTCCGCCCCCTGTGTCGTCTATGTCGCCAATTGTGTCGTCCCCGGAGGGAGGTGTTGGAGGTGTTGGAGTCGGAGTCGGAGTTGGCGTCTCTGGTGTTGGCGTCTCTGGCTCTGGCGTCTCTGGTGTTGGCGTCTCTGGTTCTGGTTCTGGTGTTGGTGTTGGAGGTGGTATAATTACTAATGGCACTGCACTTGGCATTATTTTGGCTCCTTTAAACGACGATCCCGATTTACTTTAAGAACTGATTAGTATCAGTTTGTTGCCACCAATCTGGCTTAAAATTGATTAATAACCCCATCATTTCTAACATACTAAATCAAAACTGCCACGGCTATAGATATTTTTTAAGCGGGACATCTTTTGATATCAAAATATTAATGATTGCACGTTTTGATGCCTATGTTGGGTATACTTTAATATCGCGCCATTTCGATAGAACGTAGAAGTCGGGCTTGGAGTGAGCCCGGTGTATTTATCCAGAATCAGAAAAAATAAAAATCTTCGCCGTCATAATTTTTTCTTTCCGAATGTCCAATGCTGAATACATCTGTACCTCTTGCCTGCAGAAGCGAATGCCTTATGCTGACTGCTGACAAGAAACAGAGCTGTTAATTAGGGGCAGAAGCGGCCCGGTTTGTTCTTGTCCACTGACGGATAGTTCGCTGTGGCACAGGTAAAGCAGGGAACAGCGACTTAACAAATCTAGCAGAATTCGCCGCAGTCGCTGTTGGTCGGCCGCTGTTTCCTCTTCGGTTTCCCAGGGACGCCCCTGTTGCGATCGCAAAAATAAGGGAGCGCCAAACAATGTCGCCGCACCGCCGCTTAGCCACAGGGGCGAGCCGGCATCCAGCCAAAAGTGCCACTTGTGGGCGCGGCGGCTGCTGCGGTACTGGAAGATGTTGGCGAGGGTGACGGCTCTGGCTGCTGGGCCTTCTGGACGCACTGGAAAGGGGTTGGCGGTGACGGTTCCTTGCCGCAACAACTGGATGAACCGGGCGATCGTTTCTGAGTCGCCGCCGTTTGTTGGTTCTACGCGCTGCATTCGCCCGTTGATTTCCCAGTAGTGGGTGGCGGTTTCCATTAACTCGCGCAGGGCTGCTAGCCGATCGTAGGGGAGGTATCTGTCGTTCATGAGAAATTTCTGGATGGCTCGATCGAGCAGGGCAATTGGACTCGGCAAAAGCCGCTCCTGCTGTTGCGATCGCTGTTGTTCGATCCACTCCACAATCTGCTCGTAGGCCCTGGCTGCTCGGTGTCCCAGTCTGTCCCACCGGGGAAAAGCTGTAATTGGCAGCAATTGAGGTCGATCGATATCTGGGCAAAAACAGTGATCGGCGATTAAACCTGCTCTCACTTGGTCGATCGATTTTTGATGGTGAATTTGAGATGTTAGATTGAACGTCGAGTTAGAATCTTCTGTTTCTAATGAACGGTGTTTCTGGCTGCCCAACACTACTAGCATTTCGGCGGCGCCGTCTCGATCGACTAAACGGCCGAGTCCCGGATAAACTAAGGCTAACAAAGTGAGTAAAGCTCGAATCTCTGGGGTAGTCGAGAGGGGGCGCTGATCGTTGAGAGATACGGCGGCGATACCATCTCGCGCCAGAATTTCCGTTAAACTGTAACGGGCGATCGCATCCATCCCAGGGGCAATTACGGCGATTTCCTGCGGTTCCACGGCTTGTGACTTCACCGCATCCACGATGATTTCGGCGGTTTCTCGCAGCAGTTGAGCCCGGGAAGTGGTTTGGAGCGATCGAACTTTACCGGGCAAACTCAAGCCTAAAGGATAAAAACCCTCAGTATTAACTGCTAAACTTACCGCTAAATCTCCAATCTCTGGGGCTAAACCGGCTTTGGCGTCCAAATTTACCACGCTTTGACAGCGGTCTTCGAGTCTGGCCAGGTATTCCGTGTCAGCCCCCAAGCCCAAACGCACTCCTCCCTCTGGATTGTAGGAGAACGCCCCCGCTGCACCTTGGTCGAGCATTCGATCGAACAAATGGCGACTTATCGCCGGATAATCGTCAACATCGTCTGCGATCACAGCTTGATATCTAGAGGCCAAATGCTGCTGATAAGTGGCATCCGGCAACAAATCGTGCCAGTAGAGTTCGCAAACAATCCCGTAAGTCAGGAACCCCCGCGTCAAGCACCATTCCCGCCACCTTTCCAGCAACTCTCCCATGCTAGTCCACAGGTTGGTCGAGCCACCGTCACCAGCAAATCCCTGTTCTAGAATGCTGGGAATCTCTTCTCTCGGCGTACCGCTGACAGCAGCAAGTTGTAATAAGTCTAGTGTTCGACGCACCATTCGGTTTGGACTTACCCCTGTTTTTTGCAAAATCCCTTCGTCTAATTCGCGACGCCAGAGTCTCGCGGCAAGTTCCAGTTCTGTTTCAGGTTGCAGCCGCAGGGGAAATTGAGCCCTCAAATCCAGCGACTGAACTAGCAGGGGCCAAAATAACAATACCTCCTGCTCAAAAAAACCGAAGGGCGTTGTGGAGTGAAAGGTATATTTTCCTTCGGTAGCGACGGCGATGCGATCGGCCAATTCTAGCCGGTTGTCTCCGTTAGCTGCTAAGACTAAAATTGCTGGCGCAGTTTGTCCAGCCCGCCGCCGCCCGGAACTCGATCGCCCTGAAACTGTTGTGGGCAATGGCTTGACAGTTTTGCTCCAAATGCAGAACTGCTCGACTAAACGAGTGGTTTTGCCGCTTCGGGCAGATCCGACAATCCAAATTGAATCCGAGACCTCGGTTCCCAATTTAGGTAAATTTGTTACCATACTGTGAATACTTTAATCACTAATGTCTACAGTCAACTAACAAGCTTTAGCTATGAATACTTCTCCGTGGAACAGGATTGTAAAATATCTCTACAGCCTTCACCAATGGTATCGAGAAACGCCTGAGAGGGCTCTAGAACAGGCCTACGATGCTGCGTTAGCAATTAAGGCGATGGAAGACGAGCATTTTGGCGGTCAAGCAATCTCCGATCGATCGGGAGATTACGGACAAAGCACCCTGTCTTACTTTAAATCCGAACTGCAAAAATACCTCAAGGTCATCCAAACCCGAATGGTTGAGTTTAATGCTAGCCGTTCTTTTTTGGAACTGCCGGAGCGAGTGGGGGCAAAACCGAAAACTGGGCCCAGCGCTGATTATCACCAGCACGGATTACATCTCAACAATAAAGATAGAGAATCCCTTATATTTGAGAAGCTAGAGTTTATTGATGGAGTCATCGACAAGTATATTAATAATAGTAGATCGACGGCAATTGTTCCGGTTGTCAGTTCAGTAAATGTGCAGGCAAAATCTACAACAAATAGCAGCTCTCCACCTGACAAAAATAAAGGTTCAGCTAATTCTGTTCAAATTCACGATGGTGAAGTGGACACTAACTATGAAGAAGTAAATTTATTACCGCGATCGCTTTTGGGGACTTTGAATCGAATTACTAAAGATTTAGACCCTGGAGCTGAAAAAGAAGTAGTCAAGAACTTTCGCAATTCAAAAGTAAAAACAATTATTTCTCTCAGATTTATTTTGCTTTTGATTTTAGTTCCGCTATTGACGAATCAAATCTCCAAAAACTTTTTGGTCGGTCCGATAGTTGACCATTTCAGAGGCAAAGAAAATGCTCCACTTTTCATAAATGTTAACCTGGAAGAAGAAGCATTCCAAGAACTGGAGAGATTTGAGCAGCACCTCAAATTTGAAAGGTTAATAGGCACGGCTCCCTCGCTTTCTTTAGAGGAAACAGAAAAGAAGATTGCCGCGAAAGCAGTTGAACTTGCGGAGGAATACCGTTCTGAAAGTGGTGGAGCTATTAAAAATATTTTTGCCGATTTGATGTCCTGCATTGCCTTTGCCGCGATTATCGTCACTAACAAGAGAGAGATTGAGATTTTAAAGTCTTTCATGGACGATGTGATTTACGGCCTCAGCGACAGTGCGAAAGCTTTCGTAATTATTTTGTTTACAGATGTGTTTGTCGGATTCCACTCGCCTCATGGTTGGGAAGTAATTCTCGAAGGTTTATCGAGGCATTTGGGACTACCAGAAAATAGGCAGTTCATATTTTTGTTCATTGCAACTTTTCCAGTGATCTTGGATACGGTATTTAAGTATTGGATATTCCGTTATTTAAACCGGAGTTCGCCTTCGGCTGTTGCTACGTACAAGAACATGAACGAATAATCAGAGGCGAAAGAAGTTCGGCAATGGATTCTTTAACGGATGTAACGGATGTAACGGATGTCATGAAGAAGGAAGTTCGGCAACGAGCAATGTACGGGATGTAACGGATGTAACAGATGCCAGTCCGATGGAAGTCGGAAGTTCGGCAACGGATTGGCTCGACGGATGAAACGGATGTCAGTCCGATGTCCGTCGCAAGGAAGAAGAAAGGAAGAAGAAAGGAAGAAGAAAGGAAGAAGGAAAAAAAGATGTAATAAGAGCAATGGTTTCAGGCATTAAGAACGTCCTCAGTAGGGCGTTCACTGCACACAAAGTGGCTTACCCATAGCGCACAAAACCATTTATTGTTTGCGTCAGGAGTGGTTTAATTAAGTTGATGTACTTAAGGTGTTGGGCCTCTAAATTCTATTGGGGGGCGGGTTCTCGCGCGCGCACCACAAGAATTTTATCAAACTTGCTTGACTGTCATAAACGCTCGGCTCAGGAACCGTAAAACTTAGATGCACCTTGGGAGATGAAAAAAAATACGATCGCCCGCAGAATTTCTCGAAAGAAATCAAAAGGGCGATCGCATTCCCAGAACCAATTACCAATGACCTAATTCCAACGCTTCTTGCGCTGTCGCTGGCTTGCCACCGCCTCCACCAGCCCCAGGCCGAGAAAATTACTCAGCAGCGACGCATTCCCGTAACTTAGGAAAGGCAGCGGAATGCCCGTAACCGGCGCCAAGCCAATGTTCATCCCAATATTTACGAACACCTGAAAAATCAACATTGAGAGTACGCCGATCGCCAGCAAAGAACCAAAATTATCGTTAGCAGTTTGAGCGATCGTCACCAACCGGAAACAAATTATCCAGAACACCAACAACACGCCAATACAGCCAATAAAACCCAATTCTTCGCCAATAGCTGAAAAGATAAAGTCCGTATGCTGTTCGGGAATAAAGTTAAGCTGAGTTTGCGTTCCCTGAAACAAACCCCGGCCCTTCAGTTCCCCAGCGCCAATAGCAATCCGAGATTGAATCAAGTGATATCCGCTGCCTAAAGGGTCTTTCTCAGGGTTTAAAAACCCTGTCAGGCGCATTTTTTGATAATCCTTGAGTACATTCCAAAAAATATGTCCGAGGTGTCCAGAAACAACGTTCACCAACACAGCACCGAAAGTCCCTAACCAGGGCCAAGGCAGGGTTCGCCAAGCGATAATACCCGCAACAACTACCCAGGCTATCCAAATCGGTGTAGACAGGTTATTGAAGAGAACTGATATGAGAGGAGAGAATAGCAATATTAGCCAGCCGGGATTGACATTACCCCAGTAAAACATCCCCATTGTGATCGCGCCGAACACTAGGGAAGTACCTAAATTTGGTTCGGCAAATATCAATCCCCAGGGTACGGCCATAATCGCCAGCATCCTCAACATATTGCCCACCGTGGGAACAGTCTTGTCATGCAGGAGAGCTGCTAAAGTGACAATCATGCCTACTTTGGCAAATTCTGATGGTTGCAGGTAGAAGCCGCCGATGTTGATCCACCGCTGGGCACCGAGCCCTGTAGTACCGATAAAACGCACTGCGATCAGCGACAAATTGATTAATATGTAAATCGGCCATTTCCACTCAAGCAGTATTTGGTAGCGGCAGCGGGAAATGATGATGGCGAGGAACAAACCGACTGCCCCAGTTACCCAGTGCCGCCACCAGTCGATCAGCCCCTGGTTGATTTCGACGCTGCGGATCATGATTCCCCCGAAGATGGTGAGGGCGATGCAAGCGGCCAACAGCCAAGGGTCTGCTTCTTCCCAGGGTTTGAAGATTGATTTCCAGCGGTTTCTGACTTGTATTCTCTGCAACATGAGGATTTTAGATTTTAGATTTTAGATTTTAGATTATCGAGCTGATTTTCGGAACTTGTGGATATATTTCAGATTCACAGCCTGCACCTTACTGTAGAAGCGTCGGTGTAAGTATGTAACTTTATTCGGCGAGTGTTAGGGAGGTTCCGGGCCGTCAGCAACGGGCCGCATCGTGCGCGGACACACTAATATGTAGGGTGCGCCAGGCCGCGCACCTTACGCGGATTTAGTTTGATCGCGATCCGCAAGTCCGAAAATAGTCAGGCCGGTTCGTAAAGATACTCGAAGCCGTTCCCATCTGGATCTCTGCCGTAAAAAGATGCAGTACCGTCGCGGTGTTCGTGAATGTGGGTGACGGAAACACCATCGGCTTTGAGTTGTTGGTAAGCCGATTCCATTTCGGCGCGATCGTCAAATACAAACCCAAAATGCGGCCCTGCTTGGTCGTAACTCGGACTCAACAGCGCCAATCCGTCCTCTCCTGCTTTCAAATAAGCCCAGTCTGCATCTTTCCAGACTAACTCCATACCCAAGTTGCGGTAGAATTCAGCAGACTTCTCTATGTCTTGCACGCAGACGGCTACGTGTCCCAATCGTTTTAGTTTCATATCTACAAACTTTATGGTTGTTCTTTCATTTATTGTATCTATTTTCTGATTTGTTGCTCGATTAATTAGGTATTTTTTCTGTTTTTTTTGTCGCGGATAACTGTACTTTTTCTACTTGTTTGCTGGCATCCATTTCGCTGAACAGTTGAATTGCGCGCTCAAAATTTTCTTGACTTTTCTCGATGTTACCAAGTTTTTGTTCTGTCAGTGCTAGTTGATAGTAAGCTTCGGCTCGGTCTAATTTAGCGCTGGATCGATCGAGTATTTCGATTGCTTCTGCATGGTGCTGCAGGGCTTGTTCAAATTCTCCCTGTTCTCGGTACAGCGCTGCTATACCGCTGAGAGCTTTGGCTTTGATGGTGCTGTACTGGTTTTGGTCGGCCTGGGCGATCGCTTGGCGGTACAAGCTCAAAGCTTTCTCTGTCTCTCCCAGGTTTTGATAGGTGGCGGCGAGAAAAACTAACTTGTATCCCGTACCTACCAACTGACTGTTTTCCCGATCGGCATAAAGTTTTTCGGCGAGTTCTTCCGCCTCTTTTTTGGCTCCGATACAGGAGTTGAGGAAAGCTAACCCGACATTGATCGAATAGCTATTACTCCCAATTTCGTCTCGCGAATTTTTCAGCTTGACAAATATCTCCATAGCTGATTCCAATTCCCGCATTTCTATTTGACAAAAACCTATATTAATTGCAGCGTTAACTTTCCAAAATTCCAGATTAGCTTGTTTGCCGTTTTCAGATTCGCTGCTTTTCGCTATAATTTGCAAAGATTTAGTAGCTTTTATTTCTGACATTTGATGGCATTCTATGGCTTGATTGATTTCGCCTAATATCCGATAACAAATGCCTAAAAGACTGTATAAACCGCTCAAATAATAATCAGAAGTCACATTGTTGACGATGCGAGTAGTTGCTGAAATTATTGGCTGCAAGAAACCTAATTTGTAGAGCGCTCTACCGAGCTTGTAATCTTGGGCAAACTGGATATTGATTTTTTTGAGGATGACGCTCGCGGCCTGCTCGAAACAGCTAATTGCCACATAATGATAGTAAGCTTCAAAAGCTTTCAGGGCATCTTCTACAGTTTCAATATTTTCAACACTCTCTGTCCAGAACTCGGCTGCTTTGCGGTTTGCAGTTTCCCAGTCTCCGGGCGTGAGCCGATCGACCGCTTCTTCCCGAATTGCTGGATGCAGCCAGTATTCGCCCTTCTGAGACTCGACTAGCGATCGGTGCAACAGCGATTTAATGATTTGTCGGCGTCCGGCTTCGGGAACGTCCCACAGCAAGCACAAAAGTCCGTCAGTAGGGACTGTCGGCACGTCTTGATAGCGGTAACAGCCCAAGCGACAGAGGAGTTGATAGGCTTCAGGGTCGAGTTCGAGGAGGCGGTTAAATTGACTGGTAACTAAATTTTTTAAGTCAGTTTCAACGAGCGGATGTTCGCTGTTTTCCAGCCAGTAAGCCGCCATATCTCCGTCAAAATCTTCTCGGATAGTGCCGCAAATAATGCCCATTGCTTTAGCATTGCCGCCGTAAACTTTGTGCATTTCCTTGAGGGCGACATCATCTATATTGATGTTGCGGCAGCTAAAAAATTGCTGCCAAACTTCCACATCTAATCCCGGAAGCAAGTAGTGTTCGACGGTGACATCAGAATCGCAAAGTCGATCGCGACTGGTAATCAGCGTTACCGACTGCACCGCTGCGTCAGCCAAAACTCGCAACAGTTCCACGTAAAGCCGGTGGGGTTCAATAAACTTACCTTGTCCGTCGAGTGCGGCTTCCAAATTGTCAATCAATACGCCGACTTTGTGAGTCTGAAGCTGTCGCTTCAGCCGCCCCAGGGTGACGCCAAAGTCTGGCCCTGGTTCTTCCTGAAAGTCTTGCTTGAGCCATTCTTCGATCACGCTTTCCAAGGCTGTGATGTTTTCTGTCTCTTTTGCCATCAACAGTTCAATGGTTCGATCGAACCCTTGAGATTTGAGATACTGTCTGGCCAAAGTTGTTTTGCCGATACCGCCGGCACTTTGGATGACAATCACTTTAGCACCTTGGGCGACAAGAGTATTGAGATCTTCGATCGCCCCGAACCGGCCCAAAAAGTTCGGGTTTTCGATTTCCAAATCCGCATCAAGTCCGAGAGATACTTGGGCCGGAACAGTTTGTCCCGACTGCGGTTCTAGTTTCGAGTAGCTGCGCCAATACCGTTCTACAACCGCTTGAAGGTTGTCTCTTTTGACTTTTTCGCCTTCTCCAAACAGCGCTGAAAGCCGCTTCCACAAATTAGAGGCGGCATCTTTAACAGTCCCTACTCCATATCCTTCACTATCTGCAACCTGTTGGTACGTCCTGCCTTGCACTCCCATCCATGCTTCGCGAAAGATAGCGCTGTCAAGGTTGTCGAGAGTTTTCAGGTTTCGAGCCACAAGTAACGAGTTGGTAAAATCCAGTGCACGATCGGCTTCCATTTAGTCACCAGGTTTAGCGTTACCCATCTGAGACAACTTTAACAGACTTTTTCCGACTCGCTTACACGCTCAAACATTTGACTTGTATAGACTTTTACCGACTGACACGGCCGAGGTTGGCCGGGGATACTGTTGAGTGTGGAGGGGAAGTTGACAGACAAGCTTCTAACTTACACACCGATCGAGTCGAGTTTATATTCAGGAGCAAGCAGCGATGTCTATTAACGATGTTGAAACAGCGATCGTAGATGAACAAATTCGCCCTCAAGAATGCGGTCGGGTTCGTTTCCAAAACAGTTGGTGGCCGGCGAAGTGCGATCGAGACATGACTTTTGAACCCGGTGAGGTGGTTCGAGTCGTGGGAATTGAAAATATTACTTTGATCGTTGCAGCGTCGTTTGCGATCAATTCTGAAAGTTAAGGGAAATCTACAATCGGGAGTAAGCAATCATGAATTTTGACAATTCCGAAAAAGCGATCGTGGATGAAGAAATTCGACCTAATGAGTCCGGTCTCGTTCGTTTCCAAAACAGTTGGTGGCCGGCGAAGTGCGATAGAGACCTGACTTTTGAGCCTGGTGAGGTAGTTCGCGTAGTCGGAATTGACAATATTACTTTGATAGTTGAAGCGTCGTTATAAATCAAGGGGTTAGGGAGTCGAGCTATAAGTTTATAGCATCCCAACGTTCAGGCCAACCTAGAAGCAGGAGAAAGTAATCATGACTGTCAGCCATTTAGAAAGAGCGATCGTTGAAGAAGAAATTAAACCAAATCAGTCCGGCAGTGTGCGATTTCAAAGCAGTTGGTGGCCTGCCAAGTGCGTTCGAGAAATAACTTTGCAACCGGGTGAAGTTGTTCGCGTCGTGAGACTTGAGAACATTACTCTGATAGTTGAAGCGTAGTTGGGAAACAATCTGTAGGTGGGAGTTATCGGAGGGTATAAAAAATAAATTTACGATCGCGTTTCTATTTCGATACATTTCTCTTCAAGCGCGCGATCGCACTTATCACCTCTGTTAATTTCAAGATTTTAGAGTTTGACCTCAACCACAACTCACCGCTGACTGTTTGGTCGGCGGTTTTTTTGTAGGCGTTCAGGGGGTGACAAGCAACTTAGAAGCCCTGTGCTGACAAGGGTTTAAGCCGATCGCCCTCACAAATAATTAGGTGGGTGCGATCGCCTTTTTCCGGTTGCGACAAGGTGGAATCAGGATCGGGGGCGATCGTCCCGGAGCGTAGTTGTCAATAAGTCTGCAATAATATCTATTAGGAATTTTTCCACCGACTTACTACGGTGCGTAACTCAAAATTAGGGTGCAAAACGGGACAAACCTTACCCGATGAGAGGGATGTATATATGACTTTTGAAGAAGCCCTAGAATTTATTGAATCAGCCTTAGAGTCCAAAACCAGTAAACCGTTAAATTTTCTTGAGCAGGAAATTTTAAAAGCTGCTTGGAAAAACACAACTTATAGTGCTGTTGCTGACAGCTTGTACCTCAGCGTAGGACATATCAAAGATTCATCTTCTCTCCTGTGGCAGCGGCTTTCAGACGTAATGGGAGAAAAAGTTACTAAGAATAACTTTCGCTCTCTGCTAGAGAAGCAAAGCACCACAAGTGATCTCGCCGAAGCCGAAGTCGAAGGCGAACCTATGACGATGGCTTCGGTAGGAGAAAGTGACATCAATGAATTAGAAAATTACAAAGGCAACATTTTAATTGTTGATGACATCCAAGAGAATCTCCGTTTTCTAACAAGAATTCTCACTAAGGAGGGGTATAAAGTTCGCTGCGTCACCAATGGTTCTATGGCTTTGAAGACTGTTCGCCATTATCCCCCCGATGCTATATTGCTGGATATAAAAATGCCAGACATGGACGGTTATCAAGTCTGCGAAGCCCTTAAATCTGATGAAAACACCTCAGAAATTCCGATTATTTTCTTAAGCGCACTTGACCAAGTTTTTGATAAAGTTAAAGCTTTTAAGCTAGGGGGATCTGACTACATCTCTAAACCTTTTCAGCCGGAAGAAGTGCTAGTTCGCCTCGAAACTCAGGTCACTATCCAGCACCAAAAACGCCAGCTTAAAGAAGCAATCGAGCGACACCAGCAAACCGCAGAAATTGCCTACCAATCTCGCAGCCTGCTGGCAAATTTGCTAAACTCATCTCTGGATGGAATAGCCGCAGTAGAGGCGGCGAGGGGAGATATCGCTGGAGAAATTGAAGATTTTCGCTACTTGGTAGTTAACCCTGTCTTTGCCAGACTCTTAGGGAAAAAACGAACAGAACTCGCGGCTGAACCCGTGCTGAAAAAACTGCTTAATCAATTGAGTCCAGGATTGTTTGATTTATTAGTAGAAGTTGTTGAGACTGGAGAATCGCTTGAAGGAGAGGTTCATCTAGAAAATGATTACCTTGTTGGCAAATGCTATTATTTCACTGCTGTTAAATTGGGAGACGGTTGCTCAATTACCATCCGCGATCTTACAGACTTAAAACAGTCGGCATTAAAGTCAAAGATGGAACTGAATCAACCACGTAGTAGCATCAAATAGCATAAACGGGACTTACGCAATCCGATCCAAGAAATCTCGCTTTTAGCTGAGTCTCGATCCCCCTAAATCCCCCTTAAGAAGGGGAGTAGGGGTTGACTTTGAATACTCTTGTCCCCTGCTTCTTAAGGGGGGCTAGGGGGGATAGATCGAGAGTTTACTTGATAAACCTGCAATCTGCTGTCTCAAGATTCACCAACCAAGGGTTCAGTCAAATCGAGAATCTTCTCAAACTGAAACTTATTCACCCAATTTCTGAGAGTTTGAAGCTCGAAAGCTTGAGATTCAGGAATCTCCTCTAGGAGTTTAAAAACTAATTCCGAATCCGCGTCAATAGCTGCTTCATATAGTTTTACTATCCATTCTTTTGACATCGCTGCTAATAAATTAGTGAAATTTAACGGTTCTCCAGTCACATTAGAAGGGGGAGAGGGTAGCTCTTCTTCCTGATAAATATAACCGACTCCCAAATGTTTAGCCATAATGTCAAAGATGGCTTCTGTGTGGAACGGTTTTCGTACAAAATCATCACAACCAGCCGATAAAATAACTGCCTTTTCTTCTTCCCACACGCTAGCAGTAATAGCAATAACAGCAGTAGCTTGACCTTTAAGGGTGCCTTTAATGCGTTTCGTGGCTTCATACCCATCCATAACGGGCATTCTCATGTCCATCCAGATCAGATGGGGTGAGTAGGAATCCCAAATTTCAAGCGCTTCAATACCGTTAGTCGCTTCTTCCACTTCAAAACCAACAGGTTTGAGGAGTTTAACTAACAGTTGCCGATTGTAATCTCGATCGTCCACCACTAGGATGCGATATTGGGGTTGGTTAGGCGCTAAGGCAACGACGCGACGACTGTGGGGTTGATTTTGAATGGCGCTGGCATCAGCGATGCCCACAGGAATGTCAAATTTAAATGTTGTGCCCGTTGTGTCTTCTAAAAATTCCTTGAGAGGCATTCCAGGAGTGAAAGCTTTACCATGACTAATGACTGTTATTTCACCTCCCATCAAGCGGACAAATTGACGGCTAATCGTCAGTCCTAATCCGGTTCCTTGCTGCACTTTTTGACCGGATGCTGTTTGCACGAAGGGTTTGAATAGACTCTCCAGTTCCTCTGCCGCAATG
Source organism: Microcoleus sp. AT3-A2 (assembly GCF_036705685.1). Classification (NCBI taxonomy): domain Bacteria; kingdom Bacillati; phylum Cyanobacteriota; class Cyanophyceae; order Oscillatoriales; family Microcoleaceae; genus Microcoleus; species Microcoleus sp. AT3-A2. The sequence continues at coordinate 126,480 of NZ_JAUBVF010000002.1, read as the reverse complement.
CCAACTCCCGTATCTTTTACTTCAAAGGTAATGGTTGTTGGTTGTTGGTTGTTGGTTGTTTTGGTTCCGGCTTCACTTTGGGCTTTTACCTGTTTATTTTTTACTTCTAAAGACACCCCTCCCGAAGAGGTAAACTTAACGGCATTACTGATAAAATTAATCAGCACTTGCCGCAACTTAACTTCATCAGCGCAGATATATTTAGGAACATCGGCAGCACATTCAAATCGTAAGTATAAGCTTAGAGCGGTGGCTTTCAACGCAAACATATGCTCGATTTCAGCTAAAAAATGATGAAGGTTTAAATTGTTTTTAGATAGCTTCATGCCTCCTGCTTCAATTTTAGAAAGGTCAAGCACCTGATTAATTAGAGATAATAAATGCTCTCCACTGCGCTGAATGATGTTGAGGTTCTCTTTTTGTTCCGTTAACAGATTGGTATCCTGATTCATCAGTTGAGAAAAACCGAGAATGGCGTTCAGGGGAGTTCGCAATTCGTGGCTCATGTTGGCAAGGAAAGTGCTTTTGGCGAGGTTGGCGGCAACTGCTGCTTCTTTCGCTTGTTCGAGTTCTGCTTCAACTTTTTTGCGCGCGCTGATATCTCGTCCTACCGCCTGGAATTCAACAATGCAACCGGAATCATCAAATATCCCTCGGTTAACCCACTGCGTCCAACGCACTTGGGAGCTAACAATCACCCGATTTTCAATTGTGAAAACGGGATTTTCTGGGCTAATGGAATTGACGACTCGGGTTACATATTCGCGGTCTTCTTCAAACACGACAGGTTCGTAGTGATGCCCGATGAGTTGTTCCCTTGTCAGTCCAAAAAATCGACAGAAGCCTTCATTAACAAAGGTAACGGTACCATCTGGCAGATACCGGGCAATCAGTTCTGTCTGGTCTTCCAGAATACCAAGGTAGCGTGCCTCACTCTGCTGCAGAGCCTCTTCTGTTTTTTTGCGCTCGCGAATTTCCTGTTCTAAACGGACATTTTCAATGACCGTAATCTGTGCTTGCTGGCGTGAGCTAATATCTTGAAAAGCTGCGATCGCATATTCTACATTACCCGTGTCATCAAAAATTGGCGTGCTAGTTACTTCTAAGGGAACGATTCGCTCACTGTAGTGCAGTTCCAAGTCATCCGCCTGAGCTTTTTCACCGCGAAGCGATCGCACCAAGGGTAGCTGTTCCACTGGATACATCTCCCCAGTGCCTGCCCGATAAACGTGATAGGTTTGTGAGAGTTGCTCAATTTCGGCTTTGGGTAAATCTTGAATATTCAGTAACTGCTGTGAAACTGGATTGGCGTAAACCAGTTGTCCTTTGGCGTCGTGAACGGATATGCCAAAAGGAATGGCATTAAGGATTTTATTCAGGCGATTTTGCGTCGATTGTACCTGAGTGTAGAGTCTGGCGTTGGTAAGGGCGATCGCCGCCTGACTTGAAAGTAATTGAATCACTTGCAGGCGATCGAGTGTAAAAACCCCATCTGCTAAATTATTTTCCAAGTAAATAATTCCAATTAATTGCCCTTGATTGAGCAGAGGGGCGCAAAGGATAGACTTGGGCTGCTGTGTTTTGATATAAGCATCTTGGGTAAATCGGCCTTCACGGGCAACATTGGTTTCAATCAGTCCTTGTTTAGTCCTCTCAACATAGTGAATAATCGACAAAGGAAGACAGGTTTCTATAGGAGTCGATTGCAACACCATCACTTGATTTGAGTTAGCCTCACCTGACGCTTCGACTCGCAGTTGTCCTTGAGACTCTAAAATTAGATAGCCAGTTTCTGCCCCGCAGCTTTCCAGCAGAATTTTCATCAAAGTCGTGAGGAGTTTATCCAACTCAATTTCACTAGCAATTGCCGCAGATGCTTTCATCAAGGCTGCCAAATCCAGGAGTTCACCTGAAGAGCTGTTAGATGTATCAGACAGAGTGTTGCGGGAATTTATGGACATATTGGCTGTCGTAAAACGCTTTAAAAGTTCTGGATACTGCCGTTTCAAATCTGTCATTTTAGCGGTGGCGCCCCAACGTAAATAGCAGTAGTAAGCATTTGTCATATAGGCTTGAGCAACTTGCTCTTTTCCCCAAGCGAGGTAGAATTTGGCAGCCAATTCATTAGCCAAAGCCTCTTCGTTGATGTAGTCATGTTCTTTGGCTAAGGCAATGGCGCGATCGTAGTAGTCGATCGCCCTAGCATTTTCACCCAAAACTCGATATCGCTCTGCCTCCACTAGATAGAATTTATGGAGATGAGTCATCGGAGCAAACTGCGCCCATTTTTGAATTTTTTTCTGGTTGGCTTTCACCTTCGGGAGGATGAGTTTTTGCTCGGATTTTGGTGCGTCAGAATAGATAGCGAGATAAAGTAAAGAATTGTAGAAATGGTAGAGAGGAAGAGTACCTACAGCGCTATCGCTATATTTTTCGGCTAATTTAGCATTTTCTATAGCTTGCTGATAGTCTTGAAAAATATAGCAGAGAAATAGCTTATAAAAATAGACCGAGCGACAAAGATTTTGAGCATTCGCCTCTCGATGCAAGGGTAACATTTTTGTTTCATCATAGCTTTCACCGATTAAACGGCATTTATCTTCAGCCTGTCCCATCAAGTTCAATAAAACCTGTCGATTGAGTTGGTTATAGTAATATGATGTTTCTTGCTTAAGTTTGCTGAGTGTATTACTGTACATTGCCATCTCTGCCTCGACAGTTGCCAATTCCTTCCCCAATACATAGGAGTGATAGCAGTATACACAAACTGAATAAGCTGCATATTCTAAGTCTCCAGTCTCTAGGGCGATCGAGTAAGCATTCTGCAAAGGGTTTAAAGTTTCCCTAAGATGCTCTTTCCAATGTTTGACAAAGTAATTAACAATAAATATGGTTCTGGCTGCGAGTTCTTTAGTATTAAACTTATCGAGTAACAAGAGAGCAAGTTGCCCAAATTTATAACCAGTCTCAATGTCTCCTACAGTTTCCCCCGACAGAATTAGTCCGTAAGTAGCATAGGCACAAGAAGACACAGAAGTATTCCCGTATTTGATGGATAAATTGACCTGTTTAAACGCCATTAGCGCTAGCAATTCAGGCGTGGCAAAATGGGCAGCAGAAACTACACTTGATAGGATACGCATTGCTGCCAACTTATAAGGGTCAGTCATCACTGGTAAGTCGATTAAGTCCTCGATTCGCTTCCCTGCTAAACTTAACTTAGTCTTCATCAGTTCAAGGAAAATATTTAATTTTGTTGGCTTCTTGGGAAAACGAATCCCCAACAGCTTTAATACTGAAAGTGCCGTCTCTATCGCTTCTAACGGTTGGTTTTGTGCTGTATAGGCTTGAATTTTGACTTCATAGACTTTCACTTTGTCCAGCAATGAAGTAGCTTGTTGAAGCACAATGTCAGCCAATTTTTCCATTTCCTCAACGTGGCCACTTAAGATAGCAGCTTCTACTATTTCCACATAAAGTGCCAGAGTTAGGTCATACTGACGAAGCCAACTATCTGCACTCAGGCAATTTATACCAATTCTTAAGTAATTCCAGGCTGGTTTCCAAGCTGCTGATGCCTTCGCTTTTTTGCCAGCAATCAGATTTAATTGAGCAAGTTTATCTCTTTCTAACTGGATGTCAATTGTTTCAATACCGAAGTTTAGTTGATTGACAATATCAAAAATCTTTTGTTGGAGTACCTGTGGTGGCGTATTTTCTAACAACAGTTGCCCCACTTTCCAGTGAACCGCTTGCTTATCGTGTGGGGGAATTAGGGAATAGGCGGCTTGCTGGATGCGATCGTGAGCAAATTTATAAGTAATTTTTAACTCCTTTGTATCTCGATTGGTTTTCAGGAATTTGTAATCATCTCCAAGGGGTAATATAAATCCTGATTGAATAGCATTCCATAATTCATCCGCCGTTTCTTTTTGAGAAGTTTCATTAATAATTGAAAGGGTGGGTAAATCAAATTGGTTGCCAATGCAAGCGGCTAATCGTAAAATCTTTTGTGCTGAGTATGATAATGTTTTAATTTTATTTGCCATGAACTCAACAACGTTATAAGTAATATTTCTAGTTATAATTTCCTCTAAATTCCAATACCAAGCGCCAGCATTAGTATCAAATTTCAACAATTGCTCTGTATCAAGTGACTTGAGAAACTCTTTAATAAAAAATGGATTTCCTTGTGTTTTTTGCAAAACCAACTCGGCTAATCTTTGCGTAGGGACGCACTCGGTTTTCAGCGTATCCGCAATGAATTCATTAACCTGGTTTAAATTTAAGGGTGAAAGGGAGAGATGATTAATTACTACTCTCTGTTTTTCCATCTCAGATAAAGTCAGCATAGTAGGATGAGTTGCACTGACTTCGTTATCTCGATAAGCTCCGATTACAAACAGATATTGAGTAGTAAAATCGGTCATTATCAACTGAATCAATTGCAGCGTAGCGCTGTCTGTCCACTGAAGGTCGTCTAGAAATAAGACGAGGGGATGTTCTTTTTGGCAAAAAACTTGAATAAAGTTTTGAAAAGCTAAATTAAACCGATTTCTTGCTTCTGTTGCAGGTAATTCGGGGACTGGATTCTGTTTGCCAATAATCAGTTCCACTTCGGGGATAACATTAATAATAATTTGTCCGTTGATTCCTAATGCACGTCGAATCTTCTCTCGCCACAGTTGTAATTGGGGTTCAGTTTCGGTGAGCAATTGTCGCACCAATTCTTGGAAGGCAGCGACTAAAGCTTGATAGGGAATATCGCGTTGCAACTGGTCAAATTTACCTGCAATAAAGTAGCCGCTTTTTTGAGTGATGAGCTTATACAGTTCCTGAACTAAAGCTGATTTCCCAATACCAGAGTATCCAGAAATTAGCATGAGTTCTGTTTGTCCTTGTACGGGCAGATTTTGTGACTGAGTTGTCGTTGGGGTGCTCGCCCCTAGTTGTTTCTCTTCTCCCGACGCTACGCGAACAAATGCACTCAATAAGGACTCAATTTGTGATTCTCTCCCGTACAGTTTTTGAGGGAGTTGCAATTGAGGAGAGATATCTTGGTATCCCAATAAAAAAGCTTGAATTTTACCCTTTCTAAATTGATCGAGACAAGTTTTTATATCTGCGTTGATTCCCCAAGCACTCTGATATCTATCTTCCGCAGTTTTTGCCATTAATTTCATGACAATTTCTGAGACAGTAAAGGGAATTTCTGGATTAATTTCATGAGGTGGAGTGGGTTGTTTGGCAAGATGGCAATGGACTAACTCAAGTGCATCGACGGATGCAAAAGGCAACTGGTTGGTTAGCAGTTCATAGAAAGTAACGCCAAGAGAATAAAAGTCGGTGCGGTAGTCTAGTGAGCGATTCATCCTGCCTGTTTGTTCGGGAGATATATAAGCCAATGTCCCTTCTAGAAGATTAGGACTTTTGAGGCTGGGATTCTCTTGGGATAGGATGGTAGATAAGCCAAAGTCAATAATTTTTAATTGTCCGGTTTGAGGATTCAAGACAATGTTAGATGGATTGATATCTTTGTGAATGACGTTTTTTTGATGAACTTTGCCTAACGCATCTGTGATTTGGATGGCTAGGTGGAGAAAATCTGGTAAAGCCAAGGGATGACCTGACTGCAAGATTTTTAAGGACTCTCCTCCAAAATCTTCCAACAACATGACTTGTGTGTTTTCGTATTTTCGCAGTTCGTAGGCTTTAATCGTTTCATCTACGTTGAGAAGGCGAGTGATTTCGTATTCCTGCTGATAGCGGTAGAGTTCGGCTGGTGTGGGATAATCCTCTTTGAGGAGTTTCAAAATTAAAGGTTGCTGATTTGATTTGAGGATGCCTCGGTATACGAGGGAATTAGCACTTTCGTAAATCTGGCTGACAATTGTGATATCTGGCAGTGAAATCATGTTGGGAATTATTGCTGCCTAAAAAAAATGAGTATACAAACAAATATAACATGGGTAGGAGCGGGTGAGAGCAGCAGTAAACTCGCTCCGAATATAAATCCTTGCCTGACCCCCCTACAACTCCCAATCTTTTATTATTGCTTTTTTGCTCTGGACTTACTTACACTATATTTAGCGTACAAGTGTACTACCACTTGAAGCCTCTAGCTACTGTCCGATCGCCAAAACTCGCAACTTGAGAAACCGACAATAATTAATGATAAAATAGCTTGAAGATTCAGCTCCCCAATTGTGGTAATCTGACAACACTCAACTTTCATTCTCGATCGAGTGCGTGCAGCTATGCGAATCGGTAAAAATTTACAAAAGTTTCTGCTTTTTACCATAGCGTTATTTTTCGCAGTATCGCTGTTAATTAAAGTTACTAAATTTCACAATTATTTCGGCATCAACCGTGCCGATACCGAAGTGAAAGTTGTTGCCCTCACCTAAGATGACGGGCCCTATCCTCCCTATACAAATCAGCTTTTAGATATCTTAGACCGCTATCAAGTTAAAGCAACTTTTTTTGAAATCGGCCGCAATATTGAGAAACATCCAGAAATCGTGAAAATGATTGTCGCGAGGGGAGAGGAGTTGGCAAACCATTCCTACTCTTACAAATCGCTGCTGCCATCCAGATCGCGTCGCAATATCATCTAATTGAGGCATCAAAGCCGGAACTAAAGCTGCCCAAAACTGCATCGGTACAGTAGAGTTAGTAGCAATTTTTTTAACCAGTTCCAGCAGCAAAACGAGGTTGTTAGTGGCTTCGGGGAGGCGAGAACCGGGGAGAAGGGCGATCGTCCGAACTCCGGGTATTAACTGCAAATCTTTGCCCGTAGAATTGAGGTTGTCCATGACAGGATTGCCGACAAACAGAGCTTTCTTTAAACCCTGCCGGTTTAAGTCAGCAGCAGTCAAAGCATCTCTAGTAAAAACCACCAGACATTTCTCGGAGCAAAGCAACTGCCACAAGATTAAACCCAAATTGACTCGCCCTTCGTAATAACGAGAATGGGCCGATAGAAAAATTATATAGGGGCGGTTGCTGGCATGGGCGATCGCCGCCGCGACAATATCCCCAGTTGCCACCACCAAATCGCAGTGGGGCGAATGCCTCCAAACAACCTGCAATTGCTGCCAAGTCAAAGCAATTAGCCCTGCCCCAATATCTTTGAGGAAAAACAAGGGATTCATGTAAAAAACTCCCCCAGACGGCATTTGACTGGTGGGCCCAATAATTGGCACGGTCGATCGGCGGTAAGCAGCCCCGTCACCAACAACCGGCATCGCCGAAACATCAACATCCACGCCAGATGCTCTCAAAGCTTTGAGAATTTGACAGTTAATCGCGTCTTCCCCGTGGCCGTTGCTGAGGAAAAGTATCCCCTTCGGTTTCATATAATCAGAATACAATCAGAATCAGTGCCGAGCTTTTTTTAAAGACAGCCGTGCGATAGCTAAACTCGGGCGGGCTAACTTTTTGTTAGTCTAATTTAAATACATTGTGGAAGTGAAACAGCGTGAATATTGAAATTGGGCGGGGCAAAAGCGCTCGCAGAGCTTACGGCATAGATGAAATCGCGCTTGTACCGGGACAGCGCACCCTCGATCCGAGTTTGGCAGATACCAAGTGGCAGATTGGCGGGATCGATCGAGAAATCCCGATTATCGCCAGCGCCATGGATGGAGTAGTCGATGTCCGCATGGCCATTTTGCTGTCGGAATTAGGAGCAATGGGCGTGCTCAACCTAGAAGGAATTCAAACCCGCTATGCCGACCCGCAGCCAATATTAGAGCGAATCGCGAGTGTCGGGAACCACGAATTTGTTTCCCTGATGCAGCAACTCTATGCCGAACCCATCAAGCCAGAATTAATCGACCTGAGAATTAAAGAAATTAAAGCAGGAGGAGGGATTGCCGCCGTCAGCGGTACACCAGCCGGGGCGAGCAAATACGGCCGGGCGGTTGCTGAATCTGGAGCCGATATATTTTTTGTGCAAGCAACAGTAGTCTCGACAGCTTTCCTTTCCCCTGAAGCGATCACGCCTCTAGACTTAACTCAATTCTGTCAAGAGATGCCGATCCCAGTAATTTTGGGTAACTGCGTCACCTACGAAGTTGCCCTGAATTTAATGAAAACTGGCGCTGCAGGCATTCTCGTGGGCATTGGGCCGGGGGCTGCTTGCACATCTAGGGGCGTATTGGGTGTCGGCGTTCCCCAAGCCACAGCGGTAGCAGACTGCGCCGCCGCGCGGGACGACTACTATCGCGAAACTGGCAAATACGTGTCGGTGATTGCTGACGGCGGTTTAATTACCGGTGGCGATATCTGCAAGTGCATTGCCTGCGGTGCCGATGCAGTGATGATTGGTTCGCCCTTTGCCAGGGCCGCCGAAGCTCCCGGCCGCGGCTTCCACTGGGGGATGGCGACTCCCAGCCCAGTTTTGCCGCGCGGCACTCGCATTCGCGTGGGGACTACGGGTACTGTGGAGCAAATTTTGCGCGGGCCGGCCCTCCTAGATGACGGTACGCACAACTTGCTCGGAGCTCTGAAAACTAGCATGGGCACCCTGGGCGCTAAGGATCTTAAGGAGATGCAGCAAGTGGAGGTGGTAATTGCTCCTTCTCTGCTGACTGAGGGTAAAGTCTATCAAAAAGCTCAGCAGTTGGGCATGGGTAAGTAGATTTACCGATCAAATACCAGCATACCTTGACAAAATTTGTTCCACAGTCTCGAAATTTACAGAATATTGTGGAATTATCGAGAAGGAGATGTCACAATAGAAGAAGCGGAGACGAATGTTTCCGTTCACTCCTCACACCACACTCCGCCCGGACTACTGTTCGGGCGGTTCCTTTTTTGCCGGAAATCTTGGCTCTTGCTTACTAGATACAGAACTGAGGCTTTTAGCTCCGGAGAGACCCAGAGTGGGAGAGTGGGAGAGTCTGGGAGTGGGAGAATTTTTCTTCTACATAAGTGGATTCTGCCTTGGGAAACACAAGTGCCTTCGGAAACATAAGTGCCTTGTTCCTTCAGAAACCTTGTGCCTTCTTCCTTCTACCGTTTTCCCTCTTCCTTCTACCGTCTTCCTTCTTCGTTCATAAGCCTTCTCTTAAAATCGTTGACGCAAGTGGTTACACTTTTTGCTAAACTTGTTATCCGAGAAATAGTATTTACAAGGATGGCTAGGGATGTCAGCAGCCGCGCAAGTAACCGACTCTACCTTTAAGCAGGAAGTGCTCGATAGCGAAGTTCCAGTTCTAGTGGATTTTTGGGCTCCCTGGTGCGGGCCCTGTCGGATGGTGGCGCCCGTCGTAGACGAAATTGCCCAGCAATATGAAGGGCAGGTCAAGGTAGTAAAAGTTAATACCGACGAGAATCCTAACGTGGCCAGCCAATACGGTATCCGCAGCATTCCGACGCTGATGATATTTAAGGGCGGTCAACGTGTGGATATGGTGGTTGGGGCAGTTCCGAAAACTACTCTGGCCAACACTCTGGAAAAGTACATTTAACTGAACTACGAGCGGTTTCGCGCTGTTCTTTTTGGGCCGCGACAGCTAACTCGCTTCAGAACCGGGGCAAAGCTACGGGAAAAGTTATTAGTGGCCAGCAGGGCAATTTGCTGGTGGCTATTGGCTTCTAACTTTGGCTTGCCCCTTAATTTTTATTAGCGACAATTTGTTATCGTTTCGGAAAAATTCATGATTCGTTCTGGGTCTGGTCAAGGTTTTGAGCCCCTCCAAGCTGAAGTGATGGATTTGCTTGATCGCTTGCCAATGTTGAAGCACTCTGAGTGGATCGGACGATCGCTCTCTACTATAGTGCAAATGGCCGGAGAGGAGCTCGATCGCCTAGACTGGAAAATTCTGGCTGCGTCGCTCCGAGATATGGAGAGCGCTTTTGAGCTGTTTTATCCTTACCGCCACGTTCGCAAAATTGTGATTTTTGGTTCGGCGAGGGTGTCACCGCAATCGACAGAATATTTGATGGCCAGAGACTTTGCGCGGGCGATCGCCCAGCAGGGGTTTATGGTGATTACTGGTGGCGGCGGGGGAATTATGCAGGCGGGGAACGAGGGGGCGACTGCTGAACGTTCTTTTGGGCTGAACATTCAGTTACCTTTCGAGCAAAGTTCTAATCCTTTCATTGAGGGCGATCGCAAATTGCTCAATTTTAAATATTTTTTCACTCGCAAATTATTTTTTCTCCGGGAGAGCGATGCTTTAGCTCTGTTTCCGGGCGGTTTTGGCACTCTCGACGAGGCTTTTGAGTGTCTGACTTTGACTCAAACTGGCAAGTTCGGGCCGGCTCCTTTGGTATTGATCGATCGACCGGGAGGAGATTATTGGCTTGATTGGAATTATTTTGTGCAAAAACAATTGCGGGGCCGGGGTTTGATTTCAGCCGACGATCGCAGCCTGTATACGATTACTGACGATGTAAATGTCGCTTGCGAGGCGATCGGTAGTTTTTATCTGGTTTATCACTCCTGCCGCTACGTGCGCGAAAAATTGGTAATTCGCTTGAAAACAGAGCTTTCTGAGGAGAATGTCGATCGGCTAAATGCTGATTTTAGCGATATTGTTGTCACCGGAAAAATTGATAAAAGTCAAGCTTTGGAACCGGAAATAGGAGATGCAACTTTCGATATGCCGCGCCTGACTTTGCATTTCAACCAGCGGGATTTGGGGCGGCTTTACCAGCTAATTGCTGCTATAAATCAAATGGGTGCAGCATCACCCGCCGCAGCCCATCCCGAACAAAAATAATTGTTAGTGATTAGTGATTAGTCATTAGTGATTAGTGATTAGTGATTAGTCATTAGTGATTAGTCATTAGTGATTAGTCATTAGTCATTAGTGATTAGTCATTAGTCATTAGTGATTAGTGATTAGTCATTAGTCATTAGTCATTAGTCATTAGTCTGTAGGGGTGGGTTTCACGAGAAATATTTCTAACTTACTCAGGGGATAAATAAACCCGCCCCTCTGAGGGAGATAAATTAGACCGACAATCTTTTGACAAAATTGATAGGCTGCATTTATGATAATCAACACTAATAAATTATCAATCAGCAGTAAAAAAACTAATAACTAATGACTGCTGACTACTGACTCCAGATGCTAGACCTGCTGCTAATTGCAATTTTGGGATTTCTCGGCAGTTTCGGTCACTGCGCGGGGATGTGCGGCCCGCTGACAATGGCGTTTTCTCTTTCTAATTCCGGCAACGATAAATTAGCTGCTTTCCGCTTTCATTTGCTGCTAAATTTGGGGAGAATTGCTGCTTACGCTTTGGTTGGTGCTGGAATTGGCGGACTGGGTTCGGTGTTAATTGCTGGCGGACTTTTGGCAGGTACGGGTAGCGAATTGCGGCGCGCGATCGCACTTCTGACGGGCACGATGCTGATTTGGTTCGGAGTAGTGCAAATTAAACCGGGTTTGCTGCCGCGATTGCCGCTGCTGCACCCCATGTCGCACGATCGAGTCGGACAAGCAATGAGCAAGCTTTCGGCGCAAAAAAACTGGTGGGTGCCGGTTGCTTTGGGTTTGCTTTGGGGTTTGATTCCCTGCGGTTTCCTCTACGCGGCGCAGATTAAGGCGGCGGAAACGGGAAACCCGGTTTTGGGTGCGGCAACGATGCTGGCTTTTGGACTCGGCACACTGCCAACTATGCTGGGAGTGGGTTTTTTTGCTGGCAGATTGAGCGCGGACAAGCGCAGTCAACTGTTTCGGATGGGTGGGTGGGTGACGGTGGCGATCGGGATTCTTACCTTGCTGCGAACCGATGAAATGGTTGATTTTACTGGCCACGCAGCGCTGCTGTGCTTGATGCTAGCACTGTTGGCGCGTCCGGTTAGCAAGTTTTTGCCGCAACTGTTGCGCTATCGCCGCGCTTTGGGTGTGGGCGCGTTTGTCCTCGCGGTCGCCCACACGTTTCATATGCTGGATCATACGCTGCAATGGAATTTTGACGCGCTATCTTTTATGTTGCCGCAGCATCAGTTGGGAATGGCGGCTGGGATGACAGCGCTAATGTTGATGTTGCCGGCGGCGGTTACAAGTTGCGATCGTATTCAAAATTATTTAGGCAAGCTGTGGCGAATGCTTCACCTGTTAAGCGTTCCAGCTTTCCTGCTGTGCGCTGTACACGCGGCACTCATCGGTTCTCACTATCTCGGTGGCTTTGAATGGAAGTTGCACCATCAACTGCTGACAGCCGTGTTAGCGGTGGTGACGGTGTTAGTTATGTTTGTGCGATCGCGCTTTTTTTGGTCACTTTTATCACTAGAAAATTTCTATGTTTCCCCTGTCAAACAAAAGTAAAAGTTTAGGATTGTTAGTATTTTTGGGAGTGCTAATTGAAGCAACAATTCCCAGTGCGTCGCAGTTAAACTCGATTTCAGTTTTGGCGCACGAAGTCGAAGTATCGGGAGATGTAGCCGCTACCTTTCACCTGGAACCCAACCACAACCCCCGCGCCGGACAGCCTGCGAGAGTGTGGTTTGCCCTAACTCGCAGGGGCGGTCAAATTATCCCGCTAGAGCAGTGTAATTGCAAATTGGCTGTTTATCCTAAAAATCATAAAGAGGGGGATAAGCCGCTGATGCAGCCGCCTTTAACCGCCATATCTGCCGAGAAATATCAAGGGATTCCGGGAGCTGATATCGTGTTTCCCAAGGCTGGAATTTATGAACTAGAATTGAGCGGGACAGCCAAAAATAAAGCTAATTTTAAACCCTTTAAACTGACTTATACAGTCACGGTTCGCTAAGATAATCTTTCCCTCACCGAACATAAATCTTGTAGGGCGGGTTCACCAACAATAAATGCCTCAAACCCACAATCTGATAAACCCGCCCCCACCCGACGGCAAATCATAATCTACCTATTTTAACATACAAAAAAATACAACCGAAATCTGTATAAAACCTTAAAAGTTGCCCACTCTACAAAATGTCACAAATTTTTACATTACATTATAACCAGTGTCAATTCTAGAACTCGTGCAAGCTAACCTCTCTTGAACTGACTAAAGGACATAACGATGGATATCTTATCTAACACCGTGGCGCTATCACGGATGCAATTTGCGCTAACCGCCATATTCCATATGCTGTGGCCAGTTCTGACTACGGGAATGGGAATTTATCTGGTAATTGTTGAAGGAATGTGGCTGAAAACTCGCAATCCCGACTACTACCATCACGCTCGTTTTTGGTCTAAACTCTACGTCCTCAACTTCGGTATTGGAGTAGCTTCAGGAATTCCGATGGAATTTCAGTTTGGCACAAACTGGGCACCATTTTCTGAAGCTGTTGGTGACTTTTTTGGCAGCATTTTGGGATTTGAAGCTTCAATGGCATTTATGCTAGAAGCCGGCTTTTTAGGCATTATGCTGTTTGGTTGGGAGCGCGTTCACCCGATCGTCCATTATTTCGCTACAATCATGGTAGCCTTCGGCGCTAACCTATCCACAGTCTGGATTTTAGTCGCTAACTCTTGGCTGCAAACTCCTGCGGGTGGAGAAATGGTCAATGGCAAGTTTATTGTCAGCGATTACTTTCAAGCAATTATGAACCCGTTCGCATTAAACAGCATTCTCCATATGTTTTTTGCGACGTTAGAAACTTCGCTGTTTGTCATTGGCGGAATTAGCGCTTGGTACATTCTCAATAAGCGCAACCAAGCCTTTTTTTCCAAGTCTTTAAAAATTGCCATAGCAACCGCAATCGCCGTTGCACCCTTGCAGATATACATCGGACATTTGAGCGCCGAACAAGTTTATCACTACCAACCCACTAAATTAGCAGCAATCGAAGCTAAGTGGGAAACTTCACCAGCGGGAGAGTCAGCCGATTGGACTTTGCTAGCTTTGCCTAATGAAAAAGCCCAAAAAAATGACTGGGAAATTAGCGTACCCAATGGCTTAGGATACGTTTTGGAATTCAAACAAAAACTCTCCGAACCCGTACTCGGATTGAAGGAATGGAAGCCAGAAGATAGACCGCGAATGGTGGGTTTAATCTACTATTGTTTCCGCATCATGTCCGGCATTGGATTCTTCTTTTTAGGACTGATGCTGTTCAGTATAATTCAGTGGATGCGAGGCAAACTTTCTGCTGAAAATATTAGCAGTCAACCTTGGCTAATGCGCGCTTGGGTATTAGCTGCTCCCCTGGGATATATTGCTGTAGAATCGGGTTGGATTGTCCGCTGTGTCGGCAGACAACCTTGGGCTTTATATGGGCAAATTCGCACTGCTGACGCGGTGTCAAACATCCCCGCCAGCAATGTTTTAACTTCTCTCAGTTTCTTTGCCGTTGTTTACAGCTTTTTGTTTGTTTGTGCCTTGTATTTTGGCAGCCGAATTATCCGCCAAGGCCCTAATTTAAGTCTGCCTGTGCCAGGTTTAGACAATGAACCTGCAATCGAAAGTCAACCTGCAGAACACATTCCCGATCAACGTCCCGTAGAAGCACAACAATAGGAGATTTTATGCAAGCTTTGGAGCATTTTCTCCCACAAGTTTGGTTTGTAGTTTTGGCTTTGTTTCTCCTGCTATATGTCATGCTAGACGGTTTTGACTTGGGAGTAGGCATTCTGTCTCTGACTGCTTCCGACGAGGAACGCAGGGGCATTTTAATGACGAGTTTGGGCAACGTTTGGGACGCGAACGAAACGTGGCTGGTGTTGATGGGAGGCGCTTTATTTGGCGCATTTCCCCTCGCTTACGGCACGATTTTGACAGCGCTATATATACCAATTTGCATGATGCTTTTTGGTTTGATATTTCGCGCTGTAGCCTTTGAATTTCGCGAGCATTCTAATCGCAAATTATTCTGGAATTATGCCTTTGGTGCTGGCAGTTTTTTAGCAGCTTTAGCTCAAGGATTTGCCCTCGGTGCGGTGCTTGAGGGCATTGCGGTTGATGAAGCCGGTCACTTTGTGGGTACAACTTGGGATTGGCTGGATTGGCGATCGATCTTGGTTGCTTTGACGCTGATTCAAGGCTATGTTTTGATCGGTTCAACCTATCTAATTATGAAAACAGAGGGGGAACTGCAAACAAATCACTATCGCACGGCTAAAATTGCGGCGGTGACGACTTTAATCGGAGCAGTTTTAATTACGATCGCCAGTCCGATTTTTTACGAAAGTGCTAGATCCAGGTTGTTCGATAAACCGCTAGTTTATGTGTTTGCCACGATTCCTTTGTTGGGAGTGCTGTTGGTGGGGCTACTGCTGAAAAGTCTCGCAAACAAAGAAGAACGCACGCCGTTTGTCTGGACGATTCTGATTTTTTTGCTTACTTTCATCGGCTTGGGATTGATTGTTTTTCCCTACATTATTCCCTCACAAATCACGATTTACCAAGCCGCAGCTTCGCCCAGCGCCCTGGTATTTATGATTGTGTTTATGGGCATTCTGCTCCCGATTATGATTTTTTACAACATCTACAATTATGTTGTGTTTCGGGGTAAGGTTGTCGGCGGCCACTACGGGGAATAAAACATAATACAACCGCAGATCCAGGCAAATATACGCAGATAGTATCAAGTTTATATGCTGGTTTATCTGCGTATATTTGCGGTTAAAAATTACAAATAATTGTTTTATGATACCATCACAACTTACGAAACTATACTATACATACCATAGCGCCAATAGTGCAGAATAGGGAAAGGAACTGGTTGAGAATTAGCGAGATCGCACCTCATGGGATTTGAAATTTGCAATCTGAGATTTGATATTTGAGATGGCTTCCACTGATGAGTCCGAGGGATTTTGATCAGGATGCGGAGCTTTTTTCACAGGTAAACGGATGAGTCCGGGGGCTTGTCACCAAATTGCTTGATTGTCAAATAATAGTTGATAAACATAGGGAAAACATTACAGTTAATTCTGTACCTAGCGAGGGTGCAGAGTTTGCGATCGCTATCTTTGTCAAATAATAAAATACAATGGAATAGAAGGTTTTAATTTAACAGTTGTATAATAAAGGGTCAACCAGTTATGGATGCGATCGCAAATTTGTCAGGTTATGAGATTACAGAGAAACTTTATGTAGGTACACGTACCCTAGTCTATCGAGGCATCCGTACCCGTGACCAATACCCAGTCGTAGTCAAACTGCTGCGAAACAAATACCCCACCTTCAACGAGCTCGTCCAGTTTCGCAACCAATATACTATTGCCAAAAATCTCGACTTCCCTCACATCGTCAAAGCCCTGACGCTGGAAGTCTACCAGAATAGCTATGTCCTAATAATGGAGGACTTTGGCGGAGTCTCCCTATGTACTTATCTCAAAACAGCAACAAATGAAACCCAACCATCTAAAGCTTTACCTTTAGCAGAATTTCTCCAACTCGCCATACAACTAACAGACATTATTCACTATCTATACCAAAACCGAGTTATTCACAAAGATATTAAACCCGCTAATATTCTTATTAATCCCGACACCAAAAAAATTCAACTAATTGACTTTAGTATTGCATCCCTCCTACCACGAGAAACTCAAGAAATCCAGAATCCCAATATTTTAGAAGGAACCTTAGCCTATCTCTCTCCCGAACAAACTGGACGGATGAATCGAGGCATTGACTATCGTAGTGACTTTTATTCTCTGGGTGTGACTTTTTATGAATTGTTGACAGGACAGTTGCCATTTATCTCGGATGATCCGATGAAATTGGTGCATTGTCATCTCGCCAAACAGTCGATACCCATTCATCAAATAAATCCACAAATTCCCCTAATTTTATCAAAAATTGTCAGTAAGCTGATGGGGAAGAATGCCGAAAAGCGCTATCAAAGTGCATTAGGACTAAAGTACGATTTAGAGATTTGTTTAGTTCAATTACAAAAAACCGCCACAATAGAACATTTTGAACTCGGAAAGCGAGATATTAGCGATCGCTTTACTATCCCAGAAAAGCTCTACGGTAGAGAAAAAGAAGTCGATCAACTATTAGCAGCCTTTGAGCGAGTCAGCACAGGTAGCACCGAAATGATGCTAGTGGCAGGCTTTTCTGGCATTGGGAAAACCGCCGTTGTCAATGAAGTTCATAAACCCATTGTCCGTCAGCGCGGTTATTTTATCAAAGGCAAATACGATCAATTTCAACGCAACATTCCCTTTAGTGCATTTGTGCAAGCCTTCCGCGATTTAATGGGTCAACTGCTATCAGAATCGGATACCCAACTGCAAACATGGAAAACCAAGATTTTAGCAGCATTGGGAGACAGCGGACAAGTCTTGATTGACGTGATTCCTGAGTTAGAAGGCATAATTGGCGCTCAACTTCCTGCAACAGAATTGTCAGGAAGTGCCGCCCAAAATCGCTTTAATCTGCTCATGCAGAAATTTGTGCAAGTTTTCACGAGCAAAGAACATCCTTTAGTGATGTTTTTGGATGACTTGCAATGGGCGGATTCAGCATCCCTGAATTTGCTACAATTATTGATGCTCGATACAGGATATTTATTAGTATTGGGGGCATATCGAGATAATGAAGTTTGGCCCGTGCATCCATTTATCTTAAGAGTGGATGAGATAGTTAAAACGGGGGCAACAGTGAATACAATTACTTTGGAACCGTTAAGCGAACTGGATATGAATTTGTTGGTGGCGGATACGCTGAATTGCGAATCATCACTTGCCCAACCTTTGACAACATTAGTCTATCTAAAAACTCAGGGTAATCCTTTCTTTGCAACTCAGTTTCTCAAGACATTACATGACGAGCAGCTAATTAGCTTTAACTGGGAGATTCGGCATTGGCAGTGTGATATTGCCCAAGTGAAAGCCTTAGCTATCACTGATGATGTCGTTGAATTCATGGCGTTGCAATTGCAGAAGCTGCCCAAAGGAACTCAGTATGTTCTCACCTTAGCTGCTTGTATAGGATCACAGTTTGATTTGAATACGTTAGTAATTGTCAGTGAGAAATCTGCTGGAATGATGGCTACGGCTTTATGGAAAGCATTACAGGAAGGTTTGGTGATTCCCATGACCAAAATCTATAAGTTCTTTACGGAATCGGATAATGATGAAGTTTTCAAGGCTTCAGCTAATCCAACTTATCGATTTTTACACGATCGCGTCCAGCAAGCCGCATATTCACTCATTCCCGATTCACAGAAAAAAGCAACGCATCTCAAAATTGGACAATTACTTCAGCAAAAATCTTCAAAAATAGAGCAAGAAGAAAAACTGTTTGATATTGTCGGACATTTGAATCGAGGAATTGAGTTAATTACCCAACCGAGCGAACGAGAAGCCTTAGCTAAACTGAACTTAGAAGCAGGTTGTAAAGCCAGAAAATCTACCGCCTACACAGCAGCTAGAGTTTATCTGCAAACAGGCATTGATCTACTAACAGCCAACTGCTGGCAAAGCCAGTATGAATTGACCCTGAACCTCTATGTTGCTGCTACCGAAACCGCTTATTTGAATGCTGACTTTGACGGCATGGAACAGATTGCAGCACAAGTGTTGCAAGCAGCCCAGACAATCTTAGACAAAATCAAAATTTACGAAATTCAAATCGTCGCACAGACAGCACAAAGCAAGACATTAGAAGCCATTGCAGTAGCCAGAGATGCACTCTGGCAATTGGGGGTTGAACTCCCCACCGAAGCTGACGAAACCTTGATTGGTAAAGCACTACAGAGCCTTGCGAAGCAACTAAACGGCAGAAAAATTGAGGAACTAATCGATCTCCCTGTGATGAGTGATCCTCAGACTCAGGCAGCTATGCCCATATTGGCAATGTTATTTGCACCCATTCTCCAAGGAACTCCAGGCTTAGTGCCCCTCCTGAGCTCCACGATGGTAAGTTTATCGCTCTCCTTTGGGAATGCACCCGCATCAACAGTGGGCTATGCGATTCACGGGCTTGTATTAAGTGCCTTTTTGGGAGAGGCAAAAACGGGCTATAGCTTTGGTAAATTGGCCATCTCATTGCTCGATCGCGTCAATGCACGAGAATTTAAGTGCATTACTCATAATATGTTTGGGGCATTTATTCAGCATCATCAAAATGCTATGAGGGCAGGGCTACCAACGCTGAAAGAGGGCTTTATAGCTGGCATGGAAACTGGCGATTTTCTTAACGCTGGCTACAACATAGCTACTTACAGCTACCTCAACTTTTACGGTGGGGTAGAACTGGATAGTTGGGAACCGGAACTTGCAGTCTACAGTGCTACATTGGCTCAGGTGAAGCAATATTCGGCTCGGACTTATTTGCATATGGAGCGGCAGATGTTGCAGAACTTGAGGGAAGTTCGTACTCTGTCGGATTGCTTAATCGGCGAAGCCTATGATGAAACGGTGATGATTCCTAAGCACTATCAGGATCGTGAATTCAGTGCGATCGCTCTTGTCTACATTTACAAACTGCTGCTTGCCTACTTTTGGGGCAATTATCCGGCTGCCTTAAACCATATTTGCCAAGTCAAGCCGTATTTGATGGCATTATCGGGATTGGTTCATGTTCCGGCTTTCCATTTCTATGCAGCCCTGACGTACCTGGCAGTGTTTTCCACACAGCCAGAAACCGAGCAAGCTGATATTCTGGCCTCTGTGGAAACCCATCAAACGAGTCTGCACCAGTGGGCGCAAAATGCTCCCATGAATCATCTGCATAAGTGGTATTTAGTTGAAGCAGAACGGCAGCGGGTTTTGGGTTACAAGGCAGATGCACTGGAAATGTACGATCGCGCTATCCAACTCGCTCAAGAAAATCTATTCATCAACGAAGAAGCCCTCGCCAACGAACTCGCAGCTAAATTCTACTTGGAATGGGGCAAAGAAAAAGTAGCTCAAGCCTACATGATTGAAGCGTATTATTGTTATGCCCGATGGGGTGCTAAAGCCAAAATTGACGATTTGGAAAAACGTTATCCTCGCCTACTCGGTATTATCCTTCAGCAAGCTCAAGCCTTTAGTTCATTAAAGGAAACGATCGCCCGGGGAACGATTAGTTCTACTCACTCTTCTAGCAGCAACTCTGAATTTCTAGATTTGCCTACTCTGATCCAAGCCTCTCAAGCCATTTCTGGGGAGATTGAACTCGATAAACTCCTGACTACTCTCCTAAAAATAGCGATCGCGAATGCTGGGGCAACTAAGTGCGTCTTATTGCTCAAACAAAAACAGTATTTACAGGTAGCGGCTCTTGTAGCAGAGGGACAGGAACCTAAGCTATTACCATCAATACCTCTAGAATCTAGTCAGGATGTAGCAATTAGTTTGGTTAACACTGTCAAGCGTAGTTTGAAACCTGTGGTAATAGTTGATGCTAGGGTAAGTTTCCAGGTTGCGAGCGATCGCTATATTGAACAGCACCAGCCGATCAGTGTTCTTTGTATGCCCATTCTTAATCAAGGGCAGTTGATAGGAGTTTTATACCTGGAAAATAACCTGACGGTTGGGGCATTTACGAGCGATCGCATTGAAATGCTAAATTTGCTGGCTTCTCAAGCTGCTATTTCCTTAGAAAATGCCCGTTTGTATCAAGAATCTCAACAAGCATTTACCGAACTCAAACAGGCACAAATAAAAATAGTTCAAAGCGAAAAGATGTCAGCATTGGGAAACTTAGTGGCTGGGGTTGCTCACGAAATTAATAATCCGGTTGGTTTTCTGGTTGGTAATATTCAACCCGCCTTAGATTATATCAAAGATTTGTTTGGATTGCTCGATTTGTATGAACAAAAATATCCGCAACTCGATCCAGAGATTCAAGAAGAAATCGAGAACATCGATCTGGAATACATCCGGGAAGATTTACCGAAATTAGTAGGTTCGATGCGGGAAGGTGTGAAGCGGATTCGGGATATTAGTACAAGTCTACGGACATTCTCCCGTGCGGATACTAACTATCCCGTAGCTTGCAATATCCACGATGGCATCGATAGCACTATTATGATCCTGAAACATCGCCTCAAGGCTAACGAAACTCGTCCAGAAATCAAAGTGATTAGGGAATACGGTAATTTACCACAAGTTGAGTGTTATGCCGGACAGTTGAATCAAGTATTTATGAATTTGTTAGGTAATGCGATCGATGCTTTGGATGAATCCAATCAAGGACGACATTATGCAGAAATAGTCAATGAAATTACCATTAAAACCGACGAATTTTATGGTGACAAAAAACAAGCGAGGATTCGCATTAAAGATAACGGTGTGGGCATAAGTGAAGCAGTGCGAGAGAGGATTTTTGATGAGTTATTTACTACCAAAGAAGTAGGAAAAGGGACGGGGTTGGGATTGGCGATCGCACGGCAGATTGTGGTTGAGAAACACGGCGGTACAATCGAGGTAAATTCTGTATTGAGAGAAGGGACGGAGTTTACAATTTTCTTACCGATGAAAGGATAAGACGATATCGATAGATGGCAATATTTTTATTCGAGAATGAAAAAATAATAGAAGCGGTAGAGTCTTTCTGCTGGGGGCGAAATCAGTTATCTCACCGTTAGACTTGACAAAGAGAAGTGTATAATAAGTTACAGAAGTCAATGTCTGAGATGGAGTAATCCAGATGAGTACCGCAGTGGATTTGACAAACCGAGTTTCAGGATATGATCTGGTTGAGCAATTATACTGCGGCTCCAGAACCCTAGTATATCGAGCTATCCGAGAAACAGACCAGATTCCGGTTGTCATTAAACTATTAAATCGAGACTATCCCAGCTTCAGCGAACTGCTGCAATTCCGCAACCAGTACACCATCGCCAAAAACCTACGTCTGCCGGGAGTCGTTGAACCCTACAATTTAGACTCCTATCGCCACAGCTATGCCCTAGTAATGGAGGATTTTGGGGGCATTTCTCTGCGAGATTACGCCCAAGAGGCCTCGCTGACTCTGGCAGAAATATTGGAAATTGGCATTCAAATAACTGACATTCTCCATGGACTCTATCGGCATCGAGTCATCCACAAAGATATTAAGCCAGCTAACGTCCTAATACATCCCGAAACTAAACAAATTAAACTCATAGACTTTAGCATCGCCTCCCTACTTCCAAGAGAAACTCAAGAAATTCAACATCCCAACGTTTTAGAAGGAACCCTCGCCTATATTTCTCCCGAACAAACCGGACGAATGAACCGAGGCATAGACTACCGCACCGACTTTTATTCTCTGGGAGCCATATTTTACGAACTGCTGACAGGAAAACTGCCATTTGAATGTGACGACCCCATGGAGTTGGTTCACTGCCATATTGCCAAACAACCTCCTGCAATAAACAGCAAAGAAATCCCGCAGGTGATTTCGGATATGGTGATGAAGCTGATGGCAAAAAATGCCGAAAAACGCTATCAAAGTGCCTTGGGATTGAAACATGACTTAGAAAGATGTTTGCAGCAGTGCCAAGAAACTGGAAAAATTGAAATTTTTGAGTTAGGAACGCGGGATGTATGCGATCGCTTCCTGATTCCTGAAAAGCTTTATGGTCGAGAAACAGAAGTACAAACCCTGTTGAATGCCTTCGATCGCGTGGCAAATGGCACCTCAGAATTAATGCTAGTCGCTGGGTTCTCCGGGATTGGAAAAACGGCTGTAGTCAACGAGGTGCATAAACCGATTGTCCGGCAGCGCGGCTACTTCATCAAAGGCAAATTCGACCAGTTTAACCGCAACATTCCCTTCTCGGCATTTGTCCAAGCCTTCCGCGATTTTATGGCACAATTACTGAGTGAAAGTGATGCCAAAATCCAAGAATGGAAAAGTCAAATTCTCGAAGCGCTCGGTGACAGCGGACAAGTCATTATTGAAGTCATTCCCGAACTAGAACTGATTATTGGATCACAACCCCCAACCCCTGAATTATCGGGGATGGCTGCTCAAAATCTCTTTAATTTGCTCTTCCACAAATTCATTGCTGTCTTCACCACAAAAGAGCATCCATTGGTGATATTTTTGGATGACTTACAATGGGCGGATTCGGCATCGCTGAAGTTAATGCAATTGCTCGTCAATGAGTCGCAATTGGGTTATCTGTTGCTGCTGGGAGCCTATCGGGATAATGAAGTATCACCCGGCCATCCCCTGATGTTGACCCTAGATGAAGTGAGGAAGGCAGGAACCACACTCAACACTATTACATTAGCACCGCTGGATCAAATCAGTTTAAATCAATTGGTAGCAGATACGCTAGTTTGTTATCCTAATTTGGCACAACCGCTGACAGAAATAGTATATCAAAAAACTCAAGGTAACCCATTTTTTGCGACGCAGTTTCTCAAAGCATTGCATCAGGATGAACTGATTAATTTTGAAATAGAATCGGGACATTGGCAGTGCGATATTAGCAAAGTTAGAGAGGCCGCGCTCACTGATGATGTGGTGCTATTTATGGCGCAGCAGTTGCAAAAAATGCCAGCAACAACTCAGTCAGTTTTAAAATTAGCCGCTTGCATTGGCAACCAGTTCGATCTGGCAACATTGGCAATTGTTTCAGAGAGTTCTGAGACTGAAACCGCAACCGCATTGTGGAAAGCTTTACAGGAAGAGCTGATTATTCCCCAAAGTGAGATTTATAAATTTTATGTAGGGGAAGAAGACAATATCGATCGATCTACTTCTCAAACAGTTGTCTATCGCTTCTTGCACGATCGCGTCCAGCAAGCTGCTTATTCTTTGATTCCCGAAGAAGAACGCGCGATCGCCCATTATCAAATCGGGCAACTACTCCTGCAACAAATTTCAGCAGAAGCCAGAGAAGAACGCATTTTTGAATTAGTCAATCAGTTGAACTACGGAACCATACTGGTTGTAGAACAACAGGAAAGGGAGGAACTCGCCCAACTCAACCTCACTGCTTGCCACAAAGCCAGAGCCGCCACCGCATATCAAGCCGCCCGCGAATATGCCAAAGTGGGCCTGCAACTGCTGGGAACCGATGCTTGGGAACGGCATTACGAAATGACCCTATCCCTGCACGACTTAGCTGCCGAGGTGGCTTTCTTGGCTGGCGATTTTGAGCAGATGCACCAGTGGATTGAAGCGGTGATTCATCATGCCAAAACACCTTTAGAACAGGTGCAAGTTTACCAAGTCAAAATCCAGGCATTGGTAGCCCACAATAAATTTGTCGAGGCGATCGCGATCGGTCAATCCGTCTTCCAAATGTTAGGCGTAAACCTACCAAATGAACCAACCCTAGACGATATTCGGCAGTTGAAGGAAGAAATTGATGTCTTAATTGAAGGTCGCTCTATTGAATCATTCTTTGATCTGCCGAAAATGAGTGACCCTCAGCAATTAGCCATTATGCAAAATGCGGCTCGCCTAACACCCGTCTGTTATATGTCCGGCACCAAGCTTTATTTCCTGGTGGTGGCGCTGCAGGTTAAGTTGTCCATCCAATTCGGCAATAGTCCGGTTTCAGCTTTTTGCTACGTGGGTTACGCCTTCCAACTGAGGATGCTGTGGGGCGACATGACAATGGTGCCTCAGTTTGGGCAATTAGGATATCAACTCGCCTTAGAACCCGATGCCAAAAACATTCGAGCTGCAACCGCCATGTTAATGGGGGCGTATGTGGGTTCTTGGACGATCCATCTGCAAGAAACGCTGCCCATTCTTCTCGATGGCTATCAAGCTGGATTAGAAACAGGCAATCTAGAATTTATGGGCTATGACGCCCAGTTGTACTGTTTCAATGCTTATTGGTACGGTCAACCGCTGGGTGAACTCGAACCGCAAATTCAGGCTTATTACCAACAGTTGTGCGACCTCAACCAATTGACGGCAGCAAACTGTGTGTTGGCGTACTGGCAGGCGGCTCAAATTCTCTTGGGTGAGTCAGAGGAAGAGATTCCCCTACGTCAGGATTCATACGAAGAAAAAGTCTTGGATGAGGCCAAAGTCGATTTTTACCGACTCTCCTTCTTCTACTTGTATCGATTCACCTTGGATTACTGGTTGGAAGACTTTGCTAAAGCAGAACATGATGCCGCTCAAACGCGACATTATTTGGCTGGAGGGATGGGAAGTATTGTTGAACCGATCTTCTACTTCTATGATTCTCTGAACCTGCTGGCCACTGGGCCTGAATCGATGTCGGAGTCAGAGCCGCGATGGCAGCGAATCGAAGAAAATCAAGCCAAGCTAAAAGACTGGGCAGATTATGGCCCCATGAATTACTTGCACAAATATCATTTAGTTGAAGCCCAAAAGTATCAACTCCTCAATTGCAAAACAGAAGCTATAGAATTTTATGATTTAGCAATTCAAGGAGCCAAGGAAAACGGTTATATCCAAGAGGAAGGATTAGCCAACGAACTCGCAGCCAAATTCTACTGGGAATGGGGCAAAGAAAAAGTCGCCGCCAGCTATATGCAGGAAGCATATTACTGTTATGCCCGTTGGGGTGCACTAGCCAAGGTTGAAGACTTAGAAAAAAGGTATCCGCAGTTACTTCATCCCATCCTGAATCAGCCCCAACTTCGCTTTAATCCTCTAGAGACGCTGGCAACGATTAGCCACTCTTCGCAGACTTCCACTAATAGCAGCACCAGTATTTCCGAGGCCCTAGATTTCGCATCTATTGTGCAAGCTGCTCAAGCTTTATCCAGTAAAATTCAGCTTGATGAATTGTTCGGTAGCCTCAACCAAATTATTTTAAAAACTTCGGGCGCAGAAACTTGTGCTTTGCTACTCCCCCATCAGGATGAATGGCAAATCCGGGCAATAACTCACATCAATCCAGATAACGAGTTACCCACAACCTTACTGCAAACCCAACCTCTAGATGGCTCGGCGGTGATTCCGCTCAAGCTAGTTTATTATGTCAAAAATACCCTGCAAACTGTCGTTATTGAAGGCGGTAAGACCGATATTCCGGGTTTAATGAATGACTGTATGCTCCAGTATCAGTCTCAGAGTATGCTGTGTACTCCGATTCTCGATCGCGGGAACTTAGTTGCGATACTTTATCTCGAACATCGATCGACAAAAGGAGTGTTTACTCGCGATCGTCTCCTCGTCCTCAACTTCCTCTGCACTCAGGCTGCCATTTCCCTAGAAAATGCGCGATTGTATCAGCAAGCGCAGGACTACGCCCATCAGGTGGAACAATCACAACTGCAATTAGTGCAGAGCGAAAAAATGTCGGCGTTGGGGAATTTAGTGGCCGGGGTTGCCCATGAAATTAATAATCCAGTTGGATTTATTTCTGGCAATATTCATGAAGCGATCGCCGCCGTCAAAGATATTACAGAATACTTGCAACTCTATAAAGAAAAATTTCCCAGTCCGGGTGAGGAGATTGAAGAAAAAGCTGAAGAGAGCGATATCGAATATCTCTTAGAAGATTTACCCAAAATGTTGAATTCGATGCAAATCGGGTGCGATCGCATTCAAGGTATCAGCACCAGTCTCCGCACCTTCTCCCGAGCTGACAAAGATTACAAAGTTCCTTTCAATCTTCATGACGGAATTAACAGTACGATTTTGATTCTCAAACACAGATTGAAAGCGAACGAACAGCGTCCAGCGATTGAAGTTGTGAAAGAGTACGGGAACTTGCCTTCAGTGGATTGCTTCCCCGGACAATTAAATCAGGTGTTTATGAATATATTGGCTAATGCCATTGATGCACTGGAAGAATCAAATCGGGAACCGAGTTTAGAGAAGACTAAAGCCCCAGCCAAGTGCATCACGATTCGCACAGAAAGACAGTCTAAGGAGTGGGTTACAATTCGCATTTATGACAACGGGCTAGGGATATCAGATGAGATAAAAGGTCATATTTTTGACAACTTATTTACAACTAAAGGTGTGGGTAAAGGGACGGGGTTGGGATTGGCGATCGCACGGCAGATTGTAGTTGAGAAACACGGCGGTACAATCGAGGTAAAATCTGTACGGGGAGAAGGGACGGAGTTTACTATCTCATTGCCTACAAATGGATGAATTTAATTATGCGATCGCCGCATTTAACCCTTACAGATAGAGGCGCACATTAATTTTTAGCAGTCAATATTTGAGATTAGGATAGCCAAAATGAATGCAGGTATAGATTTAACCAGTCCAATTGCCGGATACCGTCTAATCGAGCAACTGTACAGTGGTTCTAAAACCCTGGTTTATTGAGCCATTCGAGAAGTCGATCGGCTTCCAGTTGTCATTAAACTATTAAATAGAGACTATCCCAGCTTCAGCGAACTGCTGCAATTCCGCAACCAATACACCATTGCCAAAAATCTACGTCTGCCGCGAGTCGTTGAACCCTACAATTTGGAGTCCTATCGCCACAGCTATGCCCTAGTGATGGAGGATTTTGGCGGCATTTCTCTACGGCAATATGCCCAAGATCGATGCCGAAGACGGGTCGGTGAGACACCTACGCTGACTCTGGCAGAAATATTGGAAATTGCCATTCAAATAACTGACATCCTTGACGGACTGTACCAAAACCGAGTCATCCACAAAGATATTAAGCCAGCTAACCTCCTAATACCTCCCGACACTAAACAAGTCAAACTGATTGACTTTAGCATCGCCTCCCTACTTCCAAGAGAAACTCAATAAATTCAACATCCCAATGTTTTAGAAGGAACCCTCGCCTATATTTCTCCCGAACAAACCGGATGAATGAACCGAGGTATAGACTACCGCACCGACTTTTATTCTCTGGGAGCCACATTTTACGAACTGCTGACAGGAAAACTGCCATTTGAGTGTGACGATCCCATGGAGTTGGTTCACTGCCATATTGCCAAACAACCTCCTGCAATAAACAGCAAAGAAATCCCGCAGGTGATTTCGGATATGGTGATGAAGCTGATGGCAAAAAATGCCGAAAAACGCTATCAAAGTGCCTTGGGATTGAAACATGACTTAGAAAGGTGTTTGCAGCAGTGCCAAGAAACTGGAAAGATTGAAACATTTGAGTTAGGAACGCGGGATATATGCGATCGCTTCCTGATTCCCGACCATTACTCACAAGTTAAGGAATGAAAAATAAATAACTTAATGAATTACTCAGGTTGGGGTACGGCTCGATAATTCCATTTGGGCAAATATTCGTCAAAAACAATTTGCATAGTATTTTTGAAATTATCAGCCACCTTTCGACCAGTTTGATAAACTTTATTAAGGATATTTACAGCTACAGATAGTCCCGTTTTAGTGTGAGTTTTTTCTACGAGAACTTTCACTAATTCTAAACTTGTAAAAATTACTCCTTGACCAGCCCTGGTAATATGAGGAAAAAGTCGATGTTCTATCGGATTATATTTAGATGTATAAGGAGGGTAATGAGCAATTCTGAGCTCAATTGCTATTTCATTCACTAATTTCTGCAAATCTTCTTTAAAAATATAATTATTAGCATTATTACTACCTCCCCCATCACATTTTGCCAAGATAGAATTAGCGTTAGGGTAGGTAGCTTTACCATAATTATTCCACCAATTTTTTAAAGACTCACAGGCAAATTCACTGGTATTTTTACTATTTGCTAAAGTTATATATCCTCGGTTTTGTTGAGAATCATAAATTCCATGTGGGATCACTTTACCGTGACCTAAACTCCAAAAATCATGATCAAAAGTAGTGACTGGTTCTTTTGTATAGAGAGTTCCCGGACGATACAAATTCCCTAAAACTTCTTTCTTTTTGGTGTCAAAACTAATAATTGGATTGCTGGCTTCTCTATACTCTGCATCAAGTCTAGCAATGTTTTTAAATTGAGCATCCCGATTTTTATTAATTCCTATTGTTTGTTTTCTTTGAGCTTTTCGTTTCACATACCCATGCTTTTTTAAAAGTTTGGCTACTAATGGGAGACTAATGGTAAAACCTGCCGCTGGTAGTCCCGCAGCTATTTCTTTATGGGTCAAATTAGTCCCTTTGATTAATTCATTCATTGGGTCTCCCGCCGTGTGATTTTTTAAAACTTCTAAAAATGCTGCATCAATGCCGATTTGAGTAGACAGAATACTTTTTATTCCCCCTCCTTTCTGACCCTGGAACTCTTGAGTGTCTCTGAGTCCATTTTTTCTAAATCTTCTATTCCCTTGACGATGGTGTTTCGACTGCATCCCAAAAGTTGCATTACATAGCTAATTCCACCCCATCCTAATTTTTGAGCTTCGATAGCTGCATACCTTCTTTTATCCTTTTCTGATAAGGATTTATAAAATTTTTTCATTTCTGACTCAATTGAGTTAGAATAAGACATGGGTTTAAACGCCAATTAGAGTAGTTGAGTAGAAAAATCCGTTGTGAGTTAATCTCTGTTTGGGTGAAAATTGCAATAAGCGCACTTTTTTCAGTATAACCGATAATTCATCAACTTATTTATTTTTTATTCCTAAGCAACTAATTCGCCGGCCCTATGTCGCTTATCTCACACCCGAATTAGTTGCACAATTTGGCAATCTTGCCACTTTACCCCAAAGTTTTCCCTTAATTGCACAAATAGTTTCACCCACCGATATCGTTGAAGATATCTTTCTCAAAGCACAGGAATATTTAGCATCTAGCTGTCAGGAAGTCTGGTTAGTTTTTCCCGAAAGTCGTTTAATATTCGTGATGACTCAAAATCAAATATTGACATTTCGATCCGGCGATACCGCCAGCACCCAACAAATCCTGATCGGTTTTAGCATCGATGTCGATCGATTGCTAGCTTAAACTAAATTTTACAACCTTTCATTTAGCAGCACGCGACACAAAACTCTCCTCTACCCGTTGCACCAGTTCTGCAATCAAATTGCTACAATATGTTTAAGACTCCTCAGTCCGCCTTCGCGGACTTCGTTTGTAGAGCATCGGAATTCTATTCGGTGGTATTGAATTAATATCCTACTATTATCGGAGCAAACCGCCATGTCAGACGACTTTTCCTTAGACGAGCTTTTAAATAGAAGTTACTACGCCTTCAAAGAGGCAGAAAACCAAGTGGGACAGTGCAATGTTTTAGTCATCGGCAAAACCGGCGTCGGCAAAAGTACCCTGATCAATTCCGTTTTTCGCCAACGCTTAGCAGAAACCGGAGTCGGCCGCCCTATCACTCAAGGCATTCGCCAATATACCAAACCGAATTGCCCAATTACCGTCTACGATACTCCCGGACTCGAACTCAACGCCGAACAAATTAAAGTTATTCAATTAAACGTTGCTAAACTAATTGAAGACCAAAGACTCCTGCACCCCAAAGAACACATTCACGTCATCTGGTACTGCATCAATCACAGCGCCAATAGAATAGAATCTGTGGAGGAAAACTGGCTCAAAGAAATGGAAGTCAAAGATGTACCAGTTATTCTAGTGCTGACTCAGACGACATCTAAAAAGCCGAGCGAGTTTTTCAAGCAACTGGAACACATGAATTTGCCAGTCAGTCAAATCATCCCCGTCATGGCTGAACCGGAAGAAATAGATGAGGATTATACCGTAAAATCTCACGGTTTAGATAAGTTGGTAGATGCAACCTTTCAACTGCTACCGGAAGTAGCTAAAAAAGCTTTTGTTAAAGAACAAATAGCAAATATTGCGCTCAAATCCGATATGGCATTTAAGTATCTAAGTGCTTATGTTGCAGGTTCTGCAATTGTCGGTGCGACTCCTGTACCGTTTGCTGATGCGCCGATTTTGATGACCATGCAAACGGCAATGATTGCTAATATTACTGTGATTTTTGGAATGCCCTTTGATAAGGGGTTTATTTCGGCGATGCTGTCTGCTATTAGCGGCGCTGGCGGGGTTACTGCTGTCGGCAGAAGTATTGTTACTAATTTGATTAAAATGATTCCTGGTGCGGGTACTGTTGTCGGCGGTGCAATCTCCGGTGCAACGGCAGCAACTCTCACGCTTGCCCTAGGTTTGGCTTACATTGAAGTGCTTAAAGCTTACATGAAAGCTCAAGTTAATGGCGAACAACTTTCTTTGCAGCAGTTAACAAAGATGTTTGTGGATTTTTATAAGGATTATGCTAGTTCTGGGCGTAAAACTTTGAAGGATGACAAACCGAATCAACCTAAGCCTCCCAATCAAATTAATATTGAGTAAATTGGGCATAGGGCATAGGTTATTTGTTAGTTCCAATTCCCAATTCCCAATTCCCAATTCCCAATTCCCAATTCCCAATTCCCAATTGATTGCTACAATATCAGTGAATTCTGCAAAAAGGAGTAAATAGCTATGGTAATGGCTGCCGTTTTATCAGAAAATGTTTCTCTAGAAGACTTTATGGCTAATCCCCCCGACGATATGGAATGGGTGGACGGGCAAATCGCGGAGAAAAATGGCATGACAGTAAAACACAGTCGAATCCAATCTCGACTAGATCGTTCTTGGGGAAATTACAAAGATTCTAGCGGACAAGGTGGCGAAGTGTATACAGAAGTTCCTTGCCGTACTGACAGGCGAGTGCGCCGTCCTGATGTAGCTTATCTGACTCCTGAACTTGTTGCTCAATATGGCGATGTTCCTACTTTGCCTCAAAGTCCGCCGTTAATTGCTGAAATAGTTTCTCCTACTGATATTGCGGAAGAGATTTTTCTTAAAGCACAAGAGTATTTAGATTCGGGTTGTCTGGAAGTTTGGATTGTTTTTCCAGAAAGTCGCTGGATAATGATAATGACTCAAACTCAAAAGTTAACTTTTAACTTGGGTTCTACAGTCAGCACTCAGCTAGTGCTGCCGGGTTTTAGTGTTGCGGTTGATGAGTTGTTGGTTTGAAGGTAAAGACTAATTAGGTATAAGTGCTTTGTGGCACAGTTCGGCCGTGAGGCTTGTAATAATTTGTGAAAAAGTCATTGACAAAATGCCACTCGCTCGCCCAGCCAATTAATAAAAAAAATTATCAATAAAAAATGGAGTTGTAAAATTGCACAAAAGCACAAACAGCGGTAAAATACTGATTGCTTTGTTTGCAAATCTAGCGTAAATTCCAATTGGGGAATTAAAACCAATAATTGAAATATGTCTAAGACTTACACTGTTGAATTGATCCACCAAGGCACTACTTATACCGTAGAAGTACCCGAAGATAAACAAATTCTCCGCGCCGCCAACGCCGCCGGCATTGAGTTGCCGAGTTCTTGCAATGCGGGAGTTTGTACTACTTGCGCTGCTAAAATTATTGATGGTCAAGTCGATCAAGTTGATGGCATGGGCGTTAGTCCCGAACTTCAGGCAGAAGGTTATGTGTTGCTGTGTGTTGCTTATCCCCGATCAAACTTGAAGATAGAAACCGAAAAAGAAGACATTGTGTACGATCGCCAATTCGGTAAATCCTAGGACTAAGCTAAAATTGAGCTAAGTACCGATCGCAGTAAAACCACTATGGATCGCCCGATGACTACCCATTTCATTTCCGCAGAAGTTGACCTCCACGATACCGCCGAAGAATTGCACTCGGCGATTGAAATTGAACTGCAAAAGCACGGCGAACCCCTGCGGTGGGCAGTCACAGACGTGGATGTCGATCGGCAAAAGGCTGTGGTAGAAGGCTACGTGCTCGTGGAAGCATCCCCCGCAACAGTGTGAACCGGCGCCCTTTAACAGTGGTTTTGATAGTCCCCACAGGCGTTGGAGCCTCGATTGGGGGCTTTGCAGGAGATGCGCTGCCCGTGGCTAGGGCGATCGCCCAAATTTCAGACACCCTGATCACTCACCCCAACGTCCTCAACGGCGCTCAACTTTATTGGCCGATACCTAACGCTCTCTACGTTGAAGGTTACGCCCTTGACAAATTTGCTGCCGGATGCTGGGGACTGCAACCGGTACATCAAAATCGCATCGGCTTAATCCTAGATTCCGCGATCGAACCAGACTTGCAGTTGCGGCACTTGCAAGCCGTTGATGCTGCCAGAGCTACATTGGGTTTGAATATAACCGATTATGTTTTAACCGATCGCCCTCTGCAAGTAGAATTGCGTATTTCTGAATCAGGGGCATCTTGGGGGACGATCGGCAATCCCGACAGTTTATTGCGCGCTGCAGAAAAATTAATCACACAAGCAAGAGTAGAGGCGATCGCAGTTGTGGCCAGGTTTCCCGACGATGAAGGCAGCCTCGCCCTCGAAAACTACCGCCGCGGCAAAGGAGTTGACCCCCTCGCCGGCGCGGAAGCTGTGATCAGCCACCTCGTCGTCAGGACGTTTAAAATCCCCTGCGCCCACGCCCCCGCGTTGTCTGCGCTTCCCCTCGATCCGCACCTGTCACCGCGATCGGCTGCTGAGGAAATCGGCTATACTTTCCTACCTTGCGTGCTTGCCGGCCTCAGCAAAGCTCCCCAATTGATACCGCCAGAAAGCCAGCAGCACAATCAATTATCAATTACCGCCGATCGAGTGGATGCGGTGGTGATACCCGCCACAGCCTGCGGCGGCAGTGCTATTCTGAGTTTGAGTGGGCGATCGTCGGTACAAATCATCGCTGTCGGCGACAACAAAACCCAGATGCAGGCGACTCCAGAAAAACTCGGAATCAAAGCTTTGCAGGTAAACTCATATTTAGAGGCGATCGGAGTTTTGGTCGCTTTGCGAGCCGGCATCAGTCCAGCTTCCTTGGGTGCAGATATCTCCTCCCTGCGTTGTTTGTCTGACTCAACAAAACAAATCTAAAATCTCAAACCTCAAATCTAAAAGTGATTAAGTGGCAGAAAAAATTCCCGAAAATCCTGAAATTGAACCCTTGACGCGCACCCAAGTTTTAGTAGCAATGGGCGTGACAGCAATTATGTTGCTGGCGGTAGCTAAATTGTGGTTGCTATTTGGATCGGTATCGCTTTTGCCAGTCAAATTGATAGGAATGGACTTGCTAAAAGGATGTGCGATCGGACTGGCAATTACAGGTGGCAGTGCGATCGTTTATCACCTCTGGCCGGGTTATCGCCGGAGTGCGGATGTTTACTTGGAAGTAGTGCTCAAACCTTTGTTTTGGCCAGATTTAATTTGGCTGGGACTGCTGCCGGGACTTAGCGAAGAATTGCTATTTCGAGGCGTGATGCTGTCTGCTTTGGGATTGAATGTTACCAGTTTAGTTTTATCGAGTTTTTGTTTCGGTATTCTGCACTTGGGAGCCCTGGATCAGTGGCCTTATGCTGTTTGGGCAACGGCTGTCGGATTGCTGTTGGGTTACAGCGTTTTAGCTACTGGGAATTTGTTAGTCCCAATTACGGCTCATATCTGCACGAATTTGATTTCTAGCTGTGTTTGGAAGTGGGAACACAATCTGGTGAAGCGGTAGCTTGATCGCAATTCCAAAGTGATTGAAATCGCGCCTGCGCGGAATATGGCAATAAATGCTAACGCGCAAGGGGGTTTTTAGATTGAACGAACCGCGAAGACGCTAAGAGCACCTTCGGCGAAGCCGTTCCCGTTCCCCGCAGGGGTTCGGTGAAGGGTAGGGTAGGAAGAGGAAGAGTTCACAGATGAGAAAAGGTTTTAACCGCCGAGTTTTATCTGTGTTAAGGCAGTTTGTAACTGCTCGATCGCACAATCAACTCACCTTGACGCGGATCGCGGCTGAAGATAAAAGCTCCTTCTTGAGTTTCGTCGCTTGACAAAAAATCAATTTGCTGGTCGCCGGATTCCAAGACTTCACCGTTGACGCGCAATTCAGCAATAATTTGCACGGATTCTGCAGTTTCACCACCCGTGTTAGTTACTGTAAATGGCACGTAAAATTGCCCTTGATTTTCGCGAATTGGCGTCTTCCGAGTGACAGAAATAATCGGAGGTTCCTGCTTTTTAGTCACCCAGTTGTAGATTACGAGTCCGATGAGGATAGAAAGGATCGAGCAGGCGATCGCAAATGTCACCCATTCAGCAGGAGTTCTTTTTTGTTGCTGTTGGTTATTACTTTCACTCATACCGCCAACCTCCCCGCCGCGCCGCCAACAGCCGCCGGCAATCCCAATACTAACGTATAGTTCAACCAAATCGACCACGGGTCGTCAAAACTGAGTTTGTGGAAGAAAAACATCATAAATGCAGAAGCCGCCAGCGACACTAAATACGCCATGACAGTTTCGCTGAGGGGACGCTGAAAAATCCCTTGCTGCTGCTGCCGTTTTGCTTGATAAGTAAAGCCTGCTACAAATACAATACCGTAGGAAATTAGCAACGAAGCGGCGATAATTCCTAATTGCCAAGGCGGCGAAATACCTGCCGCTAGCATGGGAATTTCGTCAGTTGGGGCGATGTTGAAAGCAATGATCATCGCGCCGATTAAAGTAGCGCCGATATCTGCTACAGTTGCATTAATGGTAGGTTCCTTTTCGCTGTCTGAACTTTGATAGCGATCGCCGCTCAAGAAACCGTTAGCCAGGGCTACTCCCAACGCAAATGGCAGGCCTTCAAAGATGATTTTCCCCAAAGTTTCTTGCAGCGGAGTCTCCGGGGTAATTTCCCTGAGCAAAAACAGGACAAAAGCCGCGCAGACAATGCCAAGGGCGATCGCTTCTACGGTATCGATTGCAGCATCTAGCCAGCGGATCTCTTGAGTTTTGCGAAAACCTTCCGTGCGAGTCAACAAGAAAACGACGAGAAAAGTAGTTGCGATCGCGATCGACATTTCCGCTGATGTAGTATACGAACCGATCCACCAAACCTCCATCGTATAAAGCAGGGGAATCCCGAACAAAAAGCCGCCCGATGCACCTCGAATGATGTCGTTTAGTTCCTTTGACCACTGATTTTTACGTCTTTTTGATTTCTTCATTTTTTAGTGAAAACGTACCTCACAAGCAATCTATAATTTAACATATTTCAAGTGTTATCATAGATAGCTTATGCACTCAACTTGGTGCATAAGCTATTAAAAATAACTTTCTATAAATTCCCGATTGAGTACAAATTCCTCTCAGTGTTTCTGATTTTATTTTAGGGTGGTTAGGCATTACTAACTGAGTCTCCGTGCCATCCTGATTCTATCGCATCCTGACCATATATTCGCGTTCTATAATAATCCGAAAATCCCACAACTGAAATGTTATGATAACTCGTATTTTAGAAGCATCTACAGGAAACTTTGACATTAAATAGCTAGCTCTGCTTCTAGCAAAAAAGTCTTGATTGCAGGTGATTCGTTTTCGATTGTTTCTTTGCCAAATACTTCGATGTAACAGCGAATAGCTGACTTGACATCAGCTAAGGCTTCTTCATAGGTCTCACCTTCACCAACTACGCCACTTTTGATTCCAAGGGGATAGGCTACATAACCATCAAAAAATTTTTCAATGAGGATGTTAAATTGTTTCATCTTCGCCTCTTTATTTTTAAACTAACTTAATTCACCACACCCGCGCGATCGCATAAGCATCAAAAATAGCATCAACGCTCAAAATCGGTATCTGTTCCGCCATAGATTGTGCAATTATCAGCCTGTCAAATGGGTCACGGTGATGCAAAGGCAGTGAAGCTACAACCTCAATGTGCTGGAGATTAATCTCCAGTAGTCCGATATTGCTAACAGTGAGTTGCTGTCCGACAAACTCCATAAAAGGCAGACTAAAGTTTAGCCTGCCTATGCTGTGCTTAATCGCCATTTCCCAGATGCTAGCTATACTGAGTAGCTTCTCGTTATTTTCATCCTCAATTAGCAGTTTGACATGGGCGCTAAGTCTAGGGTTGTCCGTGACATACCAAATGAAAGTATGAGTGTCCAACAACAACCTCATTCCATATACTCCTTAAACTCTTCTAGCGGTTCGTCAAAATCATCGGACATCCAAACCATTCCTTTAGCACTCCCAGCTTTGGATGGCCAGCGCTTCTTATTAGCTGGCGGTATTCCTACCAATTTTACAACAGGCTGGTTATCTTGAGTAATCGCAATTTCTTCCCCTCTCATCGCCGCTTCGATTAATTCCAGAAGCTTTTCTTTGGCCTCAATAATGTCTACTTGATACATAATTCGTGCCTCCTTACTCTCAATTTGCAACATTACCATTCTAACTCAATTAAACAAATCATCTTCCTCCAAATCAACCGACTGCAACTCCATATCACCAGACTGCAACTGAGCCGGAGTAGCAGGAATCGCCGCAATAATTGCATCGATTACTTTCGCCACCGGAATAATCTCCATCCCTAACTCTGGTACGGGTTGATTCTTAGGAATAATCGCCCTTTTGAAACCCAATTTCGCCGCCTCCCTCAGCCGCAACTCTAATTGGGAAACCGGCCGCACCTGTCCCCCCAAACCAACTTCCCCAAGCAAAACAGTGCGCGCATCAACCACCCGATCGCGAAAACTGGCCACAACGGCGATCGCAACTGCCAAATCCGCCGCCGGTTCATCCACTTTCAACCCGCCCACCGTCGCCAAAATCACATCTAATTTAGATAAAGGAATCCCCACCCTTTTCTCCAAAACAGCTAAAATTTGCTGCAATCTAGCATTGTCCACACCAGTAGTAGTACGGCGCGGCGAACCGAAACTTGCAGGGCTGACTAACGCCTGAATCTCCACTAAAATCGGTCGAGTTCCTTCGCAAGTAACCGTCGTCGAAGTACCGGGAGAAAATTCATCTCTATTCCCTAAAAACAACTCCGACGGGTTATCTACTTCTCGCAAACCGTTGGCTACCATTTCAAAAACACCGATTTCGTGAGTCGCGCCAAAACGGTTTTTCATCGATCGCAAAAGTCGATGAGAAGCAAAGCGATCGCCCTCAAAATACAGTACAGTATCTACCAAATGTTCCAAAACCCTCGGCCCAGCCAAAGCTCCATCTTTCGTAACGTGACCGACAATAAATAAAGTAATATTTTCCCTTTTCGCAACCTGCATCAAAGCCGAAGTACATTCCCGCACCTGAGCCACCGAACCCGGAGCCGATGTTAAACTAGCAAAATAAATTGTTTGGATGCTGTCAACCACCGCCACATTCGGTTTCAGCGCTTCCAACTCGCGCAAAACAACTTCTAAATCCGTCTCTGGAAGCAAATAGAAATTCTCCGCTGAATTGTCCTCGGAATCCTTTTTAGCTTCCCCGTTACTGCCAGATTTATGCCCGCCGTTGCTTGACAAATCAACCGGATTAGCTACGCCCAAACGCTGCGATCGCAACTTCACCTGCTGGCCGGACTCCTCCGCACTGACATACAGTATCCGATCCTTGCGGGCCAACATATTCGCCACCTGCAACAGCAGCGTCGATTTCCCGATTCCCGGTTCCCCGCCAATCAACACCAGCGAGCCCGGAACAATCCCGCCTCCCAAAACTCGATCGAGCTCCCCGTAACCAGAAGGCCAGCGAGACTGAGTTTGGTCGGAAATCTGCGATAATCTGAAAGATACCCTGGGTTGACCCTTCGACTTATCAGGGGGCGAACCGCCCACTGTCTTAGTTGTCACCCCTGTTAAACCAGCCCGCGACACACCAACAGTAGGTTGTTCTAACTGCTCGTCAAAAGAATCCCACTTCTGACAGCTAGGACACCTGCCAAAATATTGTGGTGAATCATACCCGCATTCCCGACAAATATATTGTATTCGAGGCTTAGGCATTGTTTACTATGATAAATAGTCACCCTAACATTTAGAAAAGTCTGAGTTAAAGCAATTATCAAGCTTTCAGACCGATCGCCGCCCATGATTCAATTTGTGTCTTCTATGATAGGGTACAAAAAAATAACATTATCTGAAATGTAACTTAAGGAGTGCTCGGTAACTTGGAAAACCATAAAGAAAAAATTCTGGTAGTCGATGACGAAGCCAGTATCCGCCGCATTCTGGAGACTCGCCTTTCCATGATTGGCTACGATGTCGTCACCGCTGCTGACGGCGAAGAAGCTCTTGAAACATTTCGCAACACCGAACCCGACTTAGTGGTTTTGGACGTGATGATGCCGAAGCTAGACGGTTACGGCGTCTGTCAGGAGTTGCGAAAAGAGTCAGACGTGCCTATCATCATGCTAACTGCTTTGGGAGACGTAGCCGATCGCATCACCGGTTTAGAATTGGGCGCCGACGATTACGTCGTCAAACCCTTCTCTCCCAAAGAACTAGAAGCCCGTATCCGTTCGGTATTGCGCCGGGTAGACAAAAACGGCGCATCGGGAATTCCCAGTTCTGGAGTCATCCACGTCACCAATATCAGGATTGACACCAACAAGCGCCAAGTTTACAAAGGCGACGAACGAATTCGCCTCACGGGCATGGAATTCAGCCTGTTAGAACTGCTTGTCAGCCGTTCTGGAGAGCCTTTTTCGCGATCGGAAATTTTGCAGGAAGTGTGGGGATACACGCCTGAACGCCACGTAGACACCCGCGTAGTTGACGTTCACATCTCCCGGCTTAGGGCAAAGTTGGAAGACGACCCCAGCAATCCCGAATTAATTCTCACCGCCCGCGGCACAGGTTATCTGTTCCAGCGAATTGTCGAAATTGGAGAAGTAGGATAAAGTCAGTTGGCAGTTGGCAGTTGGCAGTTGGCATTAGTTAAATTACCAACTACCAATTACCAATGACTAATGACTAATGACTAATGACTAATGACTAATGACTAATGACTAATGACTAATGACTAAATCTGATCCCAATAAAGTTTTGCGGCAATTGCCGTTAGTTGCAGGAGGGTTAGCAGGTACGCTGCTAATGGTCAACCGCTTGCTGACAGAGCAAATTACAGATTCTCAAGCTCGATCGGACGCTTTGGGAGTAATTATCAGCGCTCTGCTGATTTTAACAGGTTTGCTGTGGCAGCAGGTGCAAGCGCGATCGCCCGATTCCGTAAAACTTATCGGCGAAGAAGGTTTTGAATTTGCGCCGGATTTGCCGGAGGCTGTGAAAATAGAATTAGCCTGGGCGTCACGTTTGCTGTTGACAAATACCGCCACAAGGTCGATCGTAATTGTGTATCAGGGAAAAGTCCTATTGCGGCGCGGCATTTTAGGCCTCAATCCCGAAGTCAAACCAGGGCCGATTTTGCAGCGAGTGTTCGACAAAAACAAACCAATTTATTTAGTAAATCTCAATATTTATCCCGGCAAAATTGAATTTGACTATTTGCCAGAAAATACTCAAGGAGTCATTTGTCAGCCGATTGGCACCCAAGGCGTTTTAATCTTAGGTGCTAACGCGCCCCGCAGCTACACCAAACAAGATGAAAACTGGGTTGAAGGCATTGCCGACAAACTAGAAAATACCATCAATCAATTTTAGATTTTAGATATAAGATATAAGATTGCACAATGCCAGCCCTCTCAACGTGCGATCGTCTTCCAGGGCTGCGCTAACGACGGATTTGCCTCATTCTAGGTGTTGGCTATCGGCAATAAACAAGATTTATTACCGATATCTTTTGAAAAGAAAAAGAGCGAGCGCTCCCCCCAACAAAATTTGCAGGGTTTGAGAGTCTTCTTCACCACTCCTGAGCCGACTGCGTACACAGGGCGCACCTTAGTCCTCAACAACGCTCTTTGGGTGCGCTAGGCGCACCTTACTAGCTCAAAAATCGCAACTCAAAACTCAAAACTACTAGCGAGCCCAGTCAGTACCGCGCCACAGCGTAAAAAACAAAACACTAGAAATCAGCGCGCCCAGCAGCCACTTAACAGCATTTTTAAATAACCCCACGCGCTGATTTGACTGAACCGCAGCACTTTGCGTCTGTAACCGTTCCTTAGCCGGAGTAATTCTCGAAAGAATTTGCTCTTTCAATTGCTGTGGGTTTTGTGTATCCGCTTGTACCCCCAAACGAGTAAGTTCCCCCGCTAAATTCCTTAAATCTTCAGGACTACCCTTCTTTAGCCGATCTTCCACCTGCTGCAACTGAGCTAATTGTTGGTTTGCTTGAGTAGTAATTTGCTGGTTGTTTTGGTTGTTCACATAGATAGTGCCAAAAATTCCCAAAGGCAGCATCAACAGGAAAAGCAGACCTAGCAGCAGACAAACCCAAGACAAAACCTTCAAAAAAACTTCTTCCAAACCTCTGCGATCGTACCCTTCGCCAAAAAATATCAGCGCCATTGCCAGTAAAGGAACGGGCACCCGTTCCACTACAGCCCCAATCGTTTGCAATTCCCAGAGGCGATTGCCAAAATTTGCTGGTATAAGAACTGCAATCGTATCCAATACAGACAAAATTAATAGACCGTAGCCAATCCAACGCAGTCTGTAGATAGAAAAACCTTGTTCGCCTTGTAAGTCATTCATAAAATAATCAGAGTTGTTGTTAAGAAAAATCTCTCTTGACCCCGCCCAAGAGCGGATACAAGCCCCAGACAACAGTCGTGGAGAGTCAAACATTTTAGACTCTTGTTCCAGCTTCCCGATTCACCTGTGGAGTAAATATAAAAGCTAAAAGCTAAAAGCTAAAATCGACGGAATCGAGTCAAGGTTTGGGGAATCGCGGCTGCCACCACTCATACCAAGAAACCCAAGCATTCTCTAGAATTTTTTTGGCATCTTCTGGAGTTGTTTTATCCAAAGGCACAGACATCTGAGTCCACAAACAGCGTCGGTCTTGAATATTTCCCCTACCCAACAACCAAAACAGAATACGGTTTGGCTGCCAATCACGAGTATTTCGATTATATCTAAACTGTTGGGAAGTTACTGTAGGACTGCCATTAGGATTGATACACGAACTCAAATACAGTCGATTTTGCTGTTGCAAAATTCCGTGAAACCCCGCGCCTTGAGTGTTTGCCAATGCTAGTTTACCAGGAGACGACTTGAGAACTGTATGTCCCTTCATCATACCTTGCACATCCCCAATGGTGTCTACCGCATAGCGCATCTCTATTTCTAGAGCCCTGCTATTTTTTTGATATTCATATTTCCTGGCAGCTTTGAATTCTGAATTGTCGCTAATTTCCAGAGGCGCGCTCTTTTTTAGTTCCCAATCGGCTAGAGGCACCGACTCGGGAAACTCAAACGGGGTTGCCACATTCTTGCCGTCCGATGGATAGAAAACCAGTTTTCCGGCAACCAACAAAACCCCTCCCAAAGTAACAGCCAACAGGGAAAGCCTCAGTGGTTTCCAAGAGGTAATAGCCATTAGCAATTCTGTCCTTCCTGATTTGGGGGTTGGTCTTTCAAAATTGCAAACCAGCAGAATAGCCCGAAAATAAATACAGCAATCATCGAAAATATTACCGAACCATTTCCTTCGTGCCAGTATTTAAATGCTTCGGATTGAGATAGCGATACCAGCACGGCCAGGAGACCAACTCGCGCGGCATTAACTAGAAATGCAGTAATTATGGCCACGAATGGCAATACAATTTTCTGACCCGTAGTGGTAGGAAACATCAGTAAGAAAACCAGAGCTAGTCCTAACAATTGTAGCATCGCATTTACGCCGGAACAGCCGTGATATACTTCCACGCTGCCCTTTTCCAGGATGAGAAAAACCCCTTTTCGCACCACTTCAAATCCTAGATAGTGGAGGAGGAAAGCTGAAAATTTTGCTGTTAATAGGGCAACATCAACGAATACTCCGATCAATCCTGGAGGAATAGCTGTATAGCCAAGAATTAGAAGTTCCTGCCAATATTGTTTGAGTCCTTTTGTGCCGGAAGCCAGCAATGCGAGACTGATTCCAGACAAAAAAGGCGTTGCTCTGATAAAAAAGTCGTATCCCGATATCGAGGAACTTTTGAGCAATATTAAAGCAATTAACGCTGTCCCAAAGAAGCTGGCGAAGACTCCGCTTTCAAAATTTAAGGATTCGTGCCTTTCCCAAATTAGAAATGCTACGACTCCCCAAAACAGTAACATTGTACCGAACAGGTCTGTGTCGTTTGTTCTGGAAGTTAGAGTTAGGTGTAGGGCAATCAAACCGGAGGCGATGCCTAACAGCCAGTATTTAGGTTCTTGGATGTGCTTGAGCGAGTTTATTTCGGTCATTGCTGCTTTTTGTTTTTCCTAAAAGCTTCTAAAATGCTTAAGCTTGTAACTCTATTAAAATTATCAGCTACAAACACTTAAATTTATGCGTTTGGGATGATTTTTCACTAAATCTTCACAATGATTGACAATGGCGAATGTGTGTGATACTTACCTGCACCCAATTAATTCTGAAGTTAGGAGCAAAGACCAAAGAAAACAGGTTTTTTAACTCGGATCGATCGCACTTAACGAAAGATTTTCCTTTCTCTAACCCGGTTTCTGCGGCGAGAGTTTAAATGTAAAGCTTGGAGGCAAGACAGAAACCTTTCTGGACGCACTCTTGAGCTGG
Organism: Microcoleus sp. AT3-A2; assembly: GCF_036705685.1. NCBI lineage: Bacteria > Bacillati > Cyanobacteriota > Cyanophyceae > Oscillatoriales > Microcoleaceae > Microcoleus > Microcoleus sp. AT3-A2. The sequence continues at coordinate 83,336 of NZ_JAUBVF010000002.1, read as the reverse complement.
AAAACCAGTTTTTTACTGGTGCGGGTTTGTGGTAGCCCGTGCGTCCAGGAGTAGATTAGTTAGAGTAGACTTTCCGGTAGTAAGTTTGATATTCCTCCGAAAGCAGGGGTTCCCACCACTCCCGATGGGCTAAGTACCATTCTACAGTCTGTCGCAAACCTTCTTCAACTGTTACTGAGGGAGTCCAACCTAACTCTGTTTTAATTTTGGTGGCATCAATAGCATAACGCCGATCGTGCCCGGCTCTGTCTTTGACAAATGTGATCAATTGTTCGCAAGGACGGGCGGGTAAATCAGAAGCTAATTCATCCATTAGCTGACACAGCATTTTGACTAAATCGAGATTTTTTACCTCGTTGTTGCCGCCAACATTGTAGGTTTCCCCAGGCTGACCACGGTGAATAACGGCATCTAAAGCGCGGCAGTGGTCGAGAACGTAGAGCCAATCTCGCACGTTTTGACCGTCGCCGTATACTGGCAGCGGTTTGCCCAATAGCATATTGATGCACATTAATGGAATGAGCTTTTCTGGGAAGTGATAGGGGCCGTAATTGTTTGAGCAGTTGGTGATAATTGTCGGGACGCCGTAGGTGTGGAAATAGGCGCGGGCGAGGTGGTCGCTGCCAGCTTTGGAGGCTGAGTAGGGGCTGTTCGGCGAGTAGGCAGTTGTTTCTGTGAAGGCTGGGTCATCGGGGCCGAGACTGCCGTAAACTTCGTCGGTAGAAACGTGGAGGAAGCGCATTTGTGCTTTGAGAGATGCCTCATCAATTGCTTCAAAATGCTTGCGGAAGGCTTCTAAAAGTGTGAAGGTTCCGACAACGTTTGTTTGAACAAAGGCTGCAGGCCCGATAATTGACCTGTCAACGTGGGATTCTGCGGCAAAGTGCGCGACTGTGGTGATGTTTTCTTCTTTGAGCAAGGTATCGACTAAGGTACGATCGCAAATATCCCCCTGCACAAACCGAAAATTTTCTCCTCCTTCCAAAGTTGCCAGGGTTTGTCGGTTTCCGGCGTAGGTTAAAGCGTCGAGTACCACTACTCGATCGCCCGGATAGCTGCTGCACCAGTGATGCACAAAATTCGAGCCGATAAATCCAGCCCCGCCCGTCACCAACAATCGGCGAGGGGCTCGCTCAATGCCTTGAGTCGCGTTGTCTGTCATAAAAATAAGAGTTATTCCAATAACTAAGCCTTTACAAAAGTAGCCTTAAAAGTAGTTTGTCACCAAGTGTTTGCGGCTCTGTAATTAAATTTTCTACTGTCTCACCTCAGATTTTCTAATTTGGGCGCGATCACAGTATTGGTTCACAAAACTTGAACTTCTACCGTTCTGTTAGCCCAAACGCTTAGAGAGCAAACATTCTAGATATTTAGGCGGGCAATTTTAAATTTGAATTGGGTGAGGCTATAGCTGACTTTTGCGATCGATCCGCGATATCGGCGGCGCGCAGAGTTGATACATTTGTAAAGAGCTGTTACCATTAATTTTTTAATTATCCTTTACAATCTCCAGAGCACCATGAAGAAGTTTCAAGTGTTAGCTGGCATTGCTTCCGTCGTCGCGATCGCAAGCAGCATAGCCATAGGTGACGCTGCATCTGCTTTCCCCTGTTCCTACAGCAAATCTGGGGCGGCGAAATCTGGTTCTGCAACAACCCTCCTAGGTTCTGGCGGCTCGGAGCGCATGAATCCGTGGAAATCCTACAAAACAGCAGCTCTCGGTTTCCTCGGTTTGGCTGGGCTTGGGGGTGCAGGTGCGGCCTACATGAGCTACCGCGCCGGCAAGCGCGCTTCTGCTGCTTGCGCTGCGATGACCGATAATTTTGAAGTTTTTGAAGAGTCGATCGATCTGATCGCAGATGCAGGTGTTTCTGGACACATGGAAGTTCCGGCCTTGCTCGATTTGGCGGCGGCGGGTGCTGTAGCTGAGTCAGCAGACGCGGTTGCAGCCGTTCGCGAACACCCAGAAGCTCCGGGTGGTGAGCTGGATTTACCAGTTTCGCCAGTTGCCGAGTTGAGTTCTGAAATTGCGATCGAACAAGTCCAAAGCGCGATCGTCAAATAGTTATCTCAAACCAAAGTATTCGCTTAGCGCACCTCCAATCTTCCCAGATTGGAGGTTTTTTGAGTGGAAATTATCTAGCCTACAATTTCTTGTCATTGCGATCGCCAAGCACTGCAAACAATAGACATATGAATCGATAGCACACAATATCATATTCCTGCGAAGCAAAAAAGTGCCGAATTAATATCAATTAAAAAAAACTCTTGCTATCATCATCAATCTCATAGCAATTATTAAAAGTCGCTGCTCTCCGTCAGGACAAGGCTGTGCGGTTTTCCTACTGTATTTGAACTGTATTTGAGCGGATTGAAAACTGCTATAAAATTAGATGAGTCAAAGCGAGAGAGTAGGCGGTCGAGGCGATCGCTAAAAATACTCTTCAGATCAATCTGAGGGTAGACGGCAAGAGTTCAAATCCCCTGCTATGGTGGGAAATATAGCCCTACAGATGACAACTATAGGTTATTATGAATGCTTGGCGCGATCGATTCAATCAATTTACAGGTCAAACTAGATTGGCAGTTTGCCGGGTGTTCGTTCACCTAACAGGCGAAGAAGTTGCACCGCTGTTAGGAGTTCTCAACCGCACCGCCAGACAAGCAATTGATGCCGATGGCAAGCTAGCAGTTTTAGGAGAAGGTCTTGTAGAAATTTGCAATCACCTGTTGCAGTACGACAACTACTGGCAATCAGCCGCCAATGAAGGCGATGTTTTTTGGAATGAAGGCGAAGCCGGCGATTATGTGGATGAACTTTTCATTGATTCAGCCGATCGCTATCTCAGCGAGCCTCAATACAGCACATCTGTTTATGATAAAAATTCCCCCTTGTCTTTGCCGGTAACTAGAAATATCGTCGTGATGCTGACAGTTGCGTATGAAGGCGAAGTTCCTGCCCTAGAAACTGACCTCGCTGACATCAGCGCGCTGAAAGTCGGTTTAAAAGCCCTGATTAATTTACATTACCAAGAAAGGCTCCGAGCTGTGCAAGTTCACTTTTCTCCCGCACAGTTGGGAGACGAACTTACCAACGACCAAGTGTTGGTCAATTTCCCCGAACTGATTCCCCTTTAAGGAAGGAGTAATTAGTTATTAGTTATTAGTTATTAGTTATTGGCGGTGCCCAGAGCGGAGTCGAAGGGTTATTTGCTACCAATGCGCGATGCCCGATGCCCAATGCCCAATTCCCAATTACTATTTATGATGCTGCGAAAACTGACAATTTATTTAATGACTTTAACTTTTTTGTGGACGGCAACCGGCTGCGGTTCTCCTCGCACACAAACTTATACAAATCCTACGGGAAATCCGAATATTAACACAGTGCGCCCTGCACCAAACAATAACTTGGCTCAAGGCCAATATCCTGTACAGCAAGCTACCTACGACGATGCTGATGGCGAATACAGTTTAATGTTGCTGAATACTCCCCCCGGCAGTCCTCCAGTTTACCGCACTAGGGATTTGCAAATGGCTCGCTTAACGGATGAAGAAATATCGGCAGGCAAGAAAAGTTATCTAAATTTGGATAACAATCAAGCGGTTTTGCATTTGACAGAAGATTTTAAAATTGAGTACGTTCACAACGTTACCGAAACTGTTCCTAATCCTCAGACAGGTCAGCCACAAACCGTAGTGGTACGGCAGCAATCGGGCTTCTGGGCACCGTTTGCTGGGGCTGTAGCCGGTCAGGCGATCGGCAGTTTGTTATTTAGACCGCGATATTATATGCCGCCAGTCTATCAGCCGGGGATTATGACAGGATATGGCGGGTATGGTAATACTTACGGCCAAGCTGTTCAGCAGTATCAAACTCGGTACCAAACTCCGCCTCCTGCTGTGAGAAACCGTCAAGTTTTAAGGACGACCGGCCGCTTGCGATCGCCCACATATAACCAGCCAGTAAGACCCTCAGCACGGCCAAATGGCAATCGAGCGACCGGTTCGGGTTACGGTGGCAGCACTTTGAGGCGATCGCCCAACTCAAATTCCCGGCAGCAAAGGCGGAGTCCGAGTTTTGGGAGTGGCAGGAATTCTCGTCAACCGAGTAGGAGTCGGTCTTTTGGGAGTGGCAGAAGGCGTTAAGAATGTAGGGTGCATCGCCATCGAATATCTGCGCCTTAGTGGGAAGTTTCCTGCAGCGAGACACCCTACAACTACCAAGGTCGATCGAGTTATATTGTTACGCGGGGATTTTTACCGACTTATACGGTTTGAGAATTTCAGCGGGAATCCCCAGTTCTTGATTCAACTTCCGAATCATCTCCAATGTCAAGGAACGTTTACGAGATAAAACCTCGGATACCCTAGCCCGACTACTGAGACATGACTCTAAATCGATCCGAGACCATCCGCGAGTTTCCATGTAATAATCAATCGCTTCGATCGGATCGGGGATTGCGATCGGAATGTGTTTCTTCTCGTAGGCTTCCACTAAGGTGCTGAGTACATCTAATCGATCGTACTCAGGGGTGTTTGGGGCTGCATTAAACAGTAACTCGATTTCTCGAAGGGCTTCCTGATAGTCGGTTTCCTTTCTAATTGGGCGCAATTCCATATATTCACCATAACTAATTATAACGTATTCTCTTCACGAATTGGATTAATTGTTACTACTGCCAACCTCTTTGATTACAACTTGGTGAATAAAAGCAAACTGATTTACAACTTTTTCGTCCAAGGATCGCTGCTGATTATTTGAATCGTAGTATTCTGGATTATCTAGACTTGAGCCATATATCTTCCGAAGGAACTGATATATGAGACTAGGCTCTATATATTCAGCTAAGCTATTATATTGATTTCGTTCAAAATCCCCTTTACGCAATCCATAATATGCTGAACTCCACTGTGTCGGCAGATAACATTTCAGAAATTCAACGACAGTTTCAGGATTCTGAGTTAAGGCTTTTAAAAGATACTGTTTTACTTCCTCTTTATCTCCCCAATGAGACCATACATCCAATAAGAATAAGCTGGTAGAATCTTCAGGAAATTGAAGATAGAGGGGAGATGTTTGAGATATTTCTTGAATTTTCTGACTGAAAGCTTCACCGATAATACGCTCTTGATCGACAGAAAGAGGCTGTTCTATTTCCTCTCCTTCTTTAAGTGGAACCAGACATCTAAAGCATTCAATTGCAAATTCAATAGGGTTTGCATGTAAAACTATTTGCTTTGCAACGTTCACTTTTATTTGATCGTCCGAAATATTTTTAACAAGTTTGCCGATCAGTATCTCAGCACTAGACAAAGATCTCCTCCAAAAAGTCTTCTCCTTTGAAAAAATATCTCCACTCATAGAAATTGCAAGAGCCAGATTTTGGGAACTTGACGAAGAAAGCTTTTCTATTATACTATTTAGCTTCAGGATAAATAGGTCGGCTCGTTGCTCTCCAACAATTTGATGGATGTTCGATATAGTCGTTTCAACAGAGTTATCCTGTATCTGAGATAGAAAGGACGTAAGTTCTTGATCGGAAATATCCTGATCTGAGATTGAGTAGGAGAAAAATCGAGAAAAATAGTGAGAAGAAGAGGCTCTTTGCTCTATATCCCATTCTCCTCTCCAACCACTAGAAAGATAATTAATATTGCCAAGTATACCACTCTGTTTTAGATTGGGAAACAAAGCTTTCAAGAGATTTTTAGCAGATTTTCCTTCATCAGTAGTTAAACCCTGAATCCCCTTGTCTATAATTTCAAGACTGCGCTGTTTGTAATCTTTACGATTATAAGTAAACGGTGAGCTTGAGAAAATATCATGATTGTTTTTAACGACATCATATAATGCTGGATAGAATAGTCTCATTCCCTCAATCAGCATTAAATCCGGATAATTAACTTCTCCTTTCAATATAGGTAGAGAAAACGCAAGGGCATTTATATAGCGTTTTACCATTCTCGGTGTTTTAACCCGTATCTCTAAACCGTCAATGAAATGATTAAGGAAGTGATATCGAAATTGTTGCTCAGAAATTTGAATATTTGCATCTTTGAGAACCTCTTCTATTCCTACCATACAATATTCAAGCAAAGCTACTCGATCAGCCTTGGGTAAGTTTAACGGAACCTGAATTATCTTTTCTAAAAAATTTCTTCCTGCCTTAATATCTCCAGAGCCATACCTTTCACTAAGAGCAGAAGCTACCATCTCCTCATCAAAGGCTAAAACATAGGCTGTATAGTCAAAATCCGCCGATAATTTGACAAGTTTAAATACAGCTTGAATCTCGTTCTTCTCAAGCCTGTCTATATCATCCATTAGAACAACTACACGCTTCCCCTCATCTTTAAGAAGGTTCTCGATTCTCTTTTTCCATTCCTCTAGTTCAACAGATGAAAGTCCCTGAATACTTTGACTAGGATTAAATCGAAAACCAGGAAGATTGAAACTGAACCCAGTCAGTCCAAGTCTACCTAAACGCTTGTCAAGCCATTTGCCTACCTTTTCTGGGTAGGAATCTATAGATTTTCCAAGTGCTTCCGCCAATGCTTGAATAAATCCTTTGATCAAACTGGCTTCATCAGTAAATCGCCAAGGATTAAATTTGACACAAATGATTTCATCCGATTCTTTAAGTTTCCTTTTAATAAAATTAAGAACTGTTGTTTTACCGTCACCCCAAGGGCCATAAATTCCTATAACAATGCTGCTTGGAGCGCTTCGAGAAGCAATCGTTTGTGCAACTCTTTGGGAAAAAGGCCAGCGCTTAAACTTGTCTTGTTCCGGGTTATTAACAGGAGCATCAATGGTATAGATATCCTTTGGCTCCAGAACATTTGAATCGGGTGCAAGCGCATTTACTTTATCTTGATGCTGTTGATTATTCACAAACAACCTCTTGAAAAACTTTTTCATACTACTTCAAAGTCTAACACTAATGGCCTTACTTGAGCTAAGGCTTCATCCCCCGTAATTGCTTGCACAGCATCGCTTTGGATCTCGTTACGCCGTCTATGAGCCTCAGTTGTCCAAGCTGCCTGAATCATTTGGTCGATATCGAATTCTAAACTTTCTGCGAGTTTTTCTGCCAAAAGTGCTCTTGATGCACTAGGCAGAGATAAAAGCTCTTCTGTTAGTTGTTCAATTGACCGCATAGCTCTTGGCCAAATGCTTAATTACGATCGTAATGTAACAGATTTTAGACCAATAGAAGGTCATTGATCCGGGGTTGATGTGGTTCGCGATCGCGACTATCGAACAGTGAGCGAGAAACAGTTTATCAAACAGTATAAACTCCCTCAATCAACAATCGCTATGCTTTAATTAATAAAGCATCTGTCCTTTCACCATCGGATAGCTGACATGACCCAAAGCCTCAACCCCACAACCTTACCTCCCGCTTTTCCCGATCACACCCAACTACCTGACTCCGACGGCACGTTTGTGAAAAACTTCCAAGAACATCCCCAGAGTATCCTACTCACCGACTCCCTGGAAACCACACTGCAAACCCTCCACCCGGACGGACAATATGCTATAGGGCAAGATTGTGGCATCTACTGGCGCGAAACCGACCCTCCAGAAAAGGGAGCCGAAGCGCCTGACTGGTTCTACGTTCCCAACGTTCCGCCCCTAATAGATGGGGAAATTCGGCGCTCTTACGTGATTTGGCGCGAGTATATTGTGCCATTGATTGCGATCGAATTTGCTAGTGGTAATGGCTCTGAAGAACGAAACAATACTCCCTTATCTCGCTTACCAGAAGGTGTCAACCAGAAACCCGGAAAGTTTTGGGTATACGAGCAGATTATTCACATTCCTTACTATGCGATATACATCATTAAAACGAGCGAATTGGAAGTCTATAACTGGGTGAATACTCGTTATCGCCGTTTGCAACCGAACGATCGCGGACATTATCCCATCGACTTGATGGGAGTAGAGTTAGGTGTGTGGGAAGGTAGCTATCAAAATCAGCATCAGCGATGGTTGCGTTGGTGGGATAATGAGGGTAATTTGTTGTTAACTGGTAGCGAACAAGCTAGACTCGAACGCCTCCATACCGAACAGGAACGCCAACGCGCTGAAGCAGAGCGAGAGCGGGCTGAAGCAGAGCGAGAGCGGGCCGATCGCGCCGAACAAACCCAACGGGATGCGATTCCCCAACTGCTGGCAATGGGTTTAACCGTAGAGCAAGTGGCTCAGGCGCTGTCGCTGTCGGTGGAAGATGTACAGAGATTGTGTTGACAGTTAACTTTCATGATTGAGAAACCAAATCTCTTTTCTCGAATTGCTGGTATTTCTACGATCGTCCTTTGTGCAGTCGGCGGATTGTTGTACGTCAAAAAACCCGTACAATCTGTTCCCGCAAAACCAGCACCAGAGGAAATTGTACTAGATGCCGAAGTGCGATCGCTCCCCGGAAAACTCGACAGCATCCCCCTCTTCAACAGCAACAGTCCCGAATGGGTCAAAAAAGAAGGCATTTTGCTCTCAACCTTTCCCCCAGACGGCAAAAAAGTCCCCGCAGCTCACCTTAACTTCGCCTTTCAAGGGCAATTTAACCTGTTTGCTCACCACTTTTCTCACACTCCAGCAAATCTACGCACTTTGTATATCGCAGCTTTGCTCTACAATCCCGGCTCCGAACCCGTGACGGTGGAAGTGTTGCAGGCTGCCAGTTACCTGATGGAACCGGACGCGCCGTTCAAACAAAAGCCAGCACTAAGTGAGAGTCCCAACGGCGAAGTATATTCCGGCCCTGGGATTCGCGCTGTCGATAACGTTTTGCGGGGAATGCGGCAGCCGGATTTTCCCGAAAAACTGCTCATTCCACCGGGAGAAACCGCATTGTTGATGAATCGCCCCATTCCCGTGCGGGGTCTGGAAAAGCCGATAAATGGTCGTTCTACCTTTGTGCGGCTCAAAAGTAGCGGCAAGGTTTATGCCGCTACTTTGGCAATGTATGCACCTGAAAATGCTGATGGGGGCGATCCTCTTCGAGGGCTGCGCCAACGCGCGCCAACTCTGGAAGAATGGCAGCAATTGCTGAATAATGGCGGTTTGGCAGGCCCCCGCGACAAAACCCCGACTCCCCCCGACGCGACTTCGGGAAGCCTGATTTACGGCCGCGTCGCAGGGGTGCAGCAAGGTTCGGGATGGGAAGCGGAATTAGTCGATCGCGATTCTAAAAATCTGGCAATTCCCCAGACTGGAAAAGCGATATCCTATGCGATCTCTACCTTGCGCGGGGGCACTTTGGGAACCCAACAAGTGCAAGCAGGAAAAATGCTGGCGCGCTATCCCGACACCGCTTACGAAGCCCACGGCAATTACGGCGTACACTACAATCTGATTTTGCCACTGCATAACACTGCCCAAAAACCGCAAACGGTAGCGGTGAGTTTGGAAACGCCTTTAAAAGAAGATCGACTCTCAAAAAATGGATTGCGATTTCGCCAACCTCCCCTAGATTTTCCCTATTTTCGAGGTACTGTGCGGCTGCGCTACCGAGATGATGGAGGTTACGATGTAACTCGCTACGTGCATTTGTGGCACCGTTTCGGTCAAGTTGTGGAACCGATGGTAAAGTTGAGGTTAGCTGCGACAGAAACGCGATCGGTAAAAGTTGATTTTATTTATCCTCCCGATTCCACGCCGCCGCAAGTATTGACAGTGAGAACTTTGGAATAGTTGATTTAGCATTCTCTGTTTCCCCCAGACCCAAAAAATATGTGATTTAATTTCTACAGTGATATGTAGGTGACAATATGTCTTCTTCACAACCCCCGTCAGGGGAAAGAAATCCTCTAGGATTGGATGAATTGATTGCTATCTTGGTTGCCTTCGGCACGATGGGAGCAATTTTATTTTGGGTAACAGGTAAAAATCCCGATCGATTGAATGCCAGAAATTGGCAATTTCCAGCCGTTTTCTCTCAGCCTGCTGTTACTCCTGCGAGTCCGGGATTATTAACGCCAGAATCCCCAAATTCGGATTTGCGATCGCCCGCTACAACTATCATTCCCTCACAACGGGAAGTCACACCTGTGGCACCTTTAGGGCCGATTTTACCCCAAACTCCTCCCGTGGGTGTAATCGTTGTTCCTCCCAAGCCAATTGCGCCATCGACTCCCAATCCAGCAATTACCCAACCCAAAGCCGATAAACCCAAAGCCGATAAACCCAAAGTTGGGCCCGTTATATTCTCCGATGTTCCAGACAAATATTGGGCGCGTCCGTTCATTGTCGCTTTAGTCGATCGCAAAATCTTTACTGATTTCACCGACAGCAAATTTCGTCCCGACGAACCGATGACGCGAGCCGAACTAGCGCGCTTGATTCAGCGAATGTCCGACGACAAAAAGCCGATCCGAAAACCAATTGATTTTAAAGACGTAAAAGACAAGAGTCCTGTCGCTCCTGCGATCGACCACACCGTCAAAACTGGATATCTTAAAGGATACCCAAACAATGAGTTCCGTCCCGAAAAACAGATTCCGCGTGTCGAAGTAATCGCAGCTTTAGCGAGCGGTTTGAGCCTAAAACCATCAACAAAAGCAAGCAAAACTTTACAACTTTATACAGACAGGACAAAAGTGCCGAAATGGGCAGTTAACAAAGTAGCAGCAGCCACGGAAGCTGGCATTGTTGTCAACCACCCGAAGCGCGCACTTTTGCAGCCAAATAGAACTGCAACTCGCGCTGAAGTAGCAGCCATGATTTACCAAGCTATGGCCAAAAGAGGTCAAGTGCCTGCTAAGTCTTCTGAGTATGTTGTGAAGCCTGCAAAGTTGTCCAAGTAAGATTTTAGGGGCGTTGCTCAGAGCAACGCCCCACAATAACATTTAATCGCTCTTGTTTGTAGTCAGGACTGAAGCCCTAACTACGAAGCAGCTAAATTAATCTTGAAACACCATAATACTGCCCGAATAGCAAGCTACCCAAACCTGATTTGTTTCCGAATCGTAAGTAATCCCGATCGGACTTGAATTAACCTTCACTGTTTGCAGCACTTTCATATCGCTCGTCCTAACTTTGCTAACAGTATTCGAGAAATAGTTAACCACATAAAGCAGTTTTCCCTGATCGGAAATTGTCATGCTGCGAGGTGCTTTTCCTGTCGAAACTTTGTCCACCACTTTACCCGTTTTTAGGTCAATTTTTGCCACATTTCCTTCACCATTTAAAGTGGCATAAAGATACTTTCCATTGGGATCGATCGTCAAATGACGCGGCGCATTGCCAATATTTCTCAGCCATTCTACCGAAAAGTCTATGAGATTGACTTTCGCAATATTGGAAGAACCCATGATGGCAACATAGGCATTTTTTGAGTCGGGAGTAACAACAATACCCCGAGGATATGCACCCAGTTTCACTCGCTCGATTTCAAGATTTTTATTAATATCAACTACGCTCAAATCCCAACTGCACCAATTGCTAGTGAGGGCGAAGCGATTGTCAGGCGAAACAGCATTGAATTTCGGAACTGCACCTACAGGAATTACCTTTTCTATTTGCAAATTTTGGGTATTGATGCGGTAAAGAAAACTTTGGTCGTGTTTTGCCGCTGGAGAACACCTGTCGGTTCCCGGATTGCTAAACCCCGAACCGTACATTTTGTAGTTGGAGACGTAGGCATATTTGCCATCGGTTGAAAAAGCTGCTTCTACGGGAGAACCTTTATAATTGCCTTTGAATTTAGAAAAGCCGAACTTCGACAAGTTTACTGTATCGGGAATAGTCTTGACTAAATTAAAGTTCCTGTCATAAACTGTGATTGTGTGGCGGTACATCATGTTTTGAGCAAAAAACAAGCCATCTCCCGAATAAACTATTGATTTTGGCGAGATGTTGCCGTAAATTGTTTTTTTCAAGGTCATTTTTCCTTGAGTGTTGTCGGGAGGATTTACTAGCCTTGTGGGTGGTAATTCACTTCCTTGACCCTCGGAATTCCCAGTTTTAAAAGGTGGCAAAGATGGTTCTTGAAAAAGAGGCTCTTGGGCCTGAGTTTGAGTTTCCTCTTCGAGTTCGTTTTGGTTTTCTGTGGCGGTAGGAGATGGCGAAGATCGATCGACATTTGGCGCGATTTTTTCCGCAGCTTCAATACTCGCATCTTCCGGCGTACCTTTGAGCGCTGACAAGGTTTTAGGGCCGACAATTCCGTCAACTTTCAGATTATTGTCTGCTTGAAACTTTTTCACTGCAGCCAGGGTGAGAGAACCGTAAAATCCTGTGGGCTGGCGGCGAAAATAGCCTGCGTTTTGTAGAGTTTTCTGAAGTTGGGCTACTTCCGGGCCTGAATCACCTTTTTTGATGGCGAGTGCGGGATTGACTAAATTGAAAATTGTGAGAACGATCGTAAAGAAAAGTAAAGGAGTATAAGCTAACTTTAGGTGCGTTTTCAAGTTTGTCGATCGAGTCTGACCCACAGCAGTTTCCCAAGTTTTAGCTAAATGTAGGTAGGCTAGTCCGTCCATAGTTTTTACCGGGTATTTTTGGTGCTATGATACACCAGTTAATACCATTTTAGATTTTAGATTTTAGATGGCGAATGACCGAAAGCATCCAGGATACAAGTCCCCGGATTGATCCGTCCAGAAATAAAAAACGTGTATCCGATAAAGGAACCCCCGAATTTATCCGTGGGGTCAATGCTTCAATCGAAAATCTAAAATCTAAAATCGATTGACTGATGCAATATGGGCTTGCAGCTTGCCTACAGTTGCATTCTTTTTTTAAAGTTGTATAACATTGATTAAAGGAAAAATATTATAATCAAACTCCCTGAAAACCCTGTGACTTTAGTCCAGGGATAAAAGGGCATCGCAGGATTTATCCTGCCTACCAATTTCCCAACTACCAAATGCAGTAAAATTAATCAAGGAAGGTGAAAGTCAAATGTATGCAGTACAAAAAGATATCTGGCATTTAAAGGGATTCGACAAATCCATTGTAGAGCAACTGCTGAGATGGTCAAACAATCTGTTTAATGTCGGGACTTACGAAAGTCGGCAACGATACTTTAAAGACAAAAGTGCGGTTAAATATCCCGACTTGTACAGGATTGCCAAGACTAACGATAATTACAGCTTACTTTACTCGCAAGTCGCGCAACAATCCCTTAAATCTGTTGCTGAATCTTTCAGCTCTTTCCGAACATTGGAAAGGTTAGCCAAAAAAGGGGAAATCAATCAAAAACCCAGATTGCCTAAGTACAGAACCCAAGGCGGTATGTACCAAGTTTCCTATCCGGGACAAGCCTTAAAAATAGTCGGCAGTAGGGTAAGACTCCCTCTAGGAAAGCAAGGGAAAGAACACTTCGGAACAGATGCTCTCTGGATTCCACTACCAGAAAGGCTTAAGGGTTGCCAGATTAAAGAACTCAGGTTAATCCCTAGAAATGGTAAGGTCTGGATTGAATACGTCCATGAATCTCTTACCAAGCAAGCTCCTAGCTGTAGTCTGGAAGTAACAGGGATTCTGGGGATAGATCATGGTATCAACAACTGGCTAACTTGTGTTTCTAGCAATGGTAAGCCATTTATTATTGATGGTCATAAGCTGAAATCTTGGAACCAAGAGTTTAACAAACAAAAAGCCAGAGTTCAATCAGAACATTCCCGACATAATCTACCTCAAGGTTTTTCGTCAAAAAGACTGCAACAGTTATCGGAAAGTCGCGCCCGAAGAATGAGAGATGCGGTTAATAAAGCTGTCAGAAATATCATAGATTATTGCGAAAGTCACCAAATAAATGTCATAGCATTTGGTTGGAATAAAGGACAGAAGCAAGAGCTCAATATGGGAGGAAAAACTAATCAGAACTTTGTCCAAATACCGACAGCTAAAGTCAAAGAAAGATTACAACAAGAATGCGACTCTCTAGGATGGAGATTTGTAGAACAGGATGAATCTTACACTTCAAAAGCCAGCTTTTTAGACCGAGATTTTCTGCCAGTGAAAGTTGGTGAAAAACCTGACAATTGGCAACCATCAGGTAAAAGAATCAAAAGAGGTTTGTACCGTTCGGCGAGCGGATTAATACTGAATGCAGATGTAAATGGTGCTGCCAATATCATCCGAAAATCAAATGTAGCCATAGACTCAATTGTTGAGCGAGTGGGTAGTGGCTTGCTGACAAACCCTTTAAGAATCAAACTTTGGGTGGATTCATCCCCCAAAGTTTGTCCTTAATAATCCCCGTGTCTTCAGACCGGGGAGTGTCAAAATCAAACTTAGGGTAAAATATCCTAGCAGTTTTTAGAGCAGTTTTTAATGGTGTAAGCAAGTAGGAGCGATCGACAATGTGGAGTGGGGAACAAACAACCGCAGAATCACCGACAAAACAATCCCGTCAGACGTTGCTGTGGGACGGTGACGGGGGACTTTGCCAGCGGGCTTGGGTAGAAATCGATTTAGCAGCTTTAACTCACAATATAAAACAGCTTAAAAAGCTCTTATCTACCCACACAGAACTGATGGCAGTTGTGAAAGCCGATGCTTACGGGCACGGTGCTGTTGCAGTCAGTCAAACAGCATTGCAAGCAGGTGCTAGTTGGCTGGGAGTGGCGACAATTCCCGAAGGAATAGAATTGCGAGAAGCTGGGATAGAAGCGCCGATTTTGCTGTTGGGGGCAACCCATACAGCCCCACAGGTAAAGGCGATCGCCCATTGGCACTTGCAGCCCACTATTTGTACTGCCAAACAAGCCCTAATTTTTTCGGAAGTTCTCGCCGATATCAACCAATCTTTGCCAGTTCACGCTAAGTTGGATACGGGAATGTCTCGCTTGGGTACACCCTGGCAGGAAGCTACAGAATTTGTGCAATTAGTCAAGCGGTTGCCCAATTTAAAATTAGCCAGTATTTACTCTCACTTGGCGACAGCCGACAGTCCAGATCCCGCAGTTATGAGAGAGCAGCACCAGCGGTTTCAACAGGCGATCGAGCAAATTAAAATAGTAGGAATTAACCCTCCTCGCCTCCACTTGGCAAACTCTGCTGCCGCCCTCGCTGACCCGGATTTGCACTACGATTTAGTGCGAGTCGGTTTAGCTACCTACGGTCTTTATCCAGCACCTCACTTACAGTCGAGATCCAATTTGAAGCCCGCAATGCAGGTAAAAGCTAGGGTAACGCAGGTGAAAACAATTGAAGCAGGAACCGGCGTCAGTTACGGCTATCAATTTATAGCTCAGCGGCAGACACAGATTGCCGTAATTGGTATCGGCTATGCAGATGGTATTCCGCGCAATCTTTCTAATAAAATGCAGGTTTTAGTCAGGGGTCAATTCGTGCGGCAAGTGGGCGCGGTGACGATGGATCAGTTAATGCTGGATGTAACTGACATTCCAGATTTAGAAGTCGGTGAAGTGGTGACGCTGTTGGGCAAAGATGGGGAATATCAAATTACTGCTGACGATTGGGCCGCGACTTTAGGAACTATTTCGTGGGAAATTCTCTGCGGTTTTAAACACCGATTGCCCCGCGTAGCAGTACACTATTAACAATAGTCCGGCAGGGGTTTAAACCCCTGCCTCATAGCTAAAGTCGGTTGAAACCGACTCAAGATTTTGAGCGAGTAAATTATTGATTTTAGTCCTCTTTGAGAAGACTTTAGCTATGAGACAGGGGTTAAAAACCCCTGTCGGACTCTCCGACTTATGCAGAAGACTGAGACTGCGTTTACCAATGCCCAATGCCCAATGCCCAATTCCCAATTCTCAATTTCCAATTCCCAATTCCCAATTGATATGACAGTTATTCAGAAGTTTTTACCAATAGCCCAAACCTTCTATTCTCAGCTAAATGCAGAAAGAACACAAGCCTTGGAACTAGCCCAAGAATTCTCGAAAAAATTCGTAGAATTGGGGTTTAAAATTGTACCTCAACTGCTGTGGGCGATCGGCATTTTGTTAATTACGCGATTTGCGATCAACTTTGCGGGGCGCGTGACTCGCCGTGCACTGAGTCGCACCGAAGCCACGCTGCGGAAATTCTTAGTTCAAGCTGCTGAAATTACGATTTTGGTAGTGGGAGTAGTCGCCGCTTTGAGTCAGTTGGGAATTCAAACTACCAGTGTGGTTGCGGTGGTGGGTGCAGCGGGTTTGGCCATTGGTTTGGCGTGGCAAAATACTTTGTCGCACTTTGCTGCTGGGGTAATGTTGATTAGTTTGCGACCCTTTGAAGTCGGAGATGGGATCGAAGCTGGCGATGTTAAGGGAGTGGTGGACAGCATCGGGATTTTTTCAACAACTGTGGTGACAGACGATCGCATAAAAATTATTGTCCCGAACAATCAGTTGTTTAACGGTACACTGAAAAATACAACGGCAATGGGAACGAGGCGAGTAGACTTGAAGATTGATATTGGCGATCGGCCAATTCGTCCAACTGTAGCTGAGTTATTAGAAATTGCCCACTCTCACCCGCTGGTGCTGGAGAATCCGCCCCCGACTTGTTTGGTAGCCGAGATTACTCCCGATACAACTATTTTATCTCTCCGACCTTGGTGCGCGTCGGTGGCCTACGAACAAGTGCGATCGCAAGTTCAACAATACGTCAAAGAGGCAATGGATGCCGACCAAAATCAAGAACCATAGATATCTCTCTAAAATCTCAAACCCAAAATTGATCCGAGGTATTTCCCATGAGCAAGTGGTATCCCCAGCAAATTTTGCAAGAACCCGGTGTCAGAATCACTGCCACCGAGAAACAAACAATTCTTAGCAAATTTCCGCCTCCCGACGACAACGGTCAAATCTATGCCGACGGGGTTTTTGAAGGCGGTGGCGTGCGCGGAGTTGCGTTTTTAGGAGCACTCAGGTGCTGCAGCGATTTGGGCATCAACTGGCGAAAATTGGCCGGCACTTCTGCCGGTGCAATTACTGCGGCAGTATTGGCAACCGACTTGTCAATTGATGATTTAGAGGAAATTTTAGGACAGCTCGATTACAGCCTATTTTTAACTCAAAAAAACAGTCCTCTAATTTTAAACGGCGACCCCGCCGACGACTTGCAATCTCCTGCTTGGACGCTGCTTTTCTTAACAGTTAGCCGTCAGATGGGAGAATATTCGGCGCAGCCATTCCGGCAGTGGCTGGAAGCAATGCTCGGTCGAGGTAACTTGCACACTTTTGCCGATGTCAAACAAATCGTAAAAGACCGGGAATTAAAAGTAGTAGTATCGAACCTTACTCGCGGTGAAATGTTGGTGCTGCCCGACGACTTACACCGACGCGAATCGACGGATTCCGATCCTTTGTACGAGCAGTTGCGACTCAAAAGCGCTGAACATTTTAGCGTTGCTGAAGCCGTTCGGTTGTCGATGAGTATTCCGCTCTTTTTTGAACCAGGAAAACTCGGCGATGACTTAATTGTAGATGGCGGAATTTTGAGCAATTTCCCCCTGTGGATTTATGACAAACAATCCGTCGGTGCGACTCTTGTGGCACCGCGCTGGTTTACCTTTGGGTTTCGATTAGTCGATACCGGAATTGAGACTAAAGCTAAGATTGATACTCCCCTGTCGATGCTGGCGGCGATGTTCAGAACGATGATGAAAGCAAGAGACCGCTATCACCAGCGAGAAATGGATAAGGGCAGGGTGATTAATATTGATGTGACTGAAGCTGGGGTGACGACGACGGACTTTAATCTCGATGGCGATCGCAAGGCTCACCTGTACCGCTTGGGGTATTTGTATACTAAGAGGTTCTTTTTGAGTTCCAATTTTAGTTGGGAAAAGCACTTGAAGGCCAGGGGCTTTGGGGAAGAGGCTGGAGGTTGATGTCGCGAAAAGTATACAGAGTAAGGGATTGAGGAATTTTTAAATTAGGGGTTGGCAAGAATAAGATGTGTGTGCTATAGTTAGTTACTGTCATCTTGGAGAGGTGGCTGAGTGGTCGAAAGCGGCAGATTGCTAATCTGTTAAGGGTGTTAACATCCTTCGAGGGTTCAAATCCCTCCCTCTCCGTTTTAGAGCTTCTAGGAAAAAATTCCTTTTAATCAAATTTTTGGATGGGCTTCTAGCCCGTCCAAATTATTTTTGCAATTCAAGTCTAGTCTAGCCGCAATAATCAACTACTTAATCTAATTAAGCACTTTCATCGCTTCGACAAATTGCCGCGATATAAATGGCAAAATTTCTTCATTCTTGCTATTCTCTTTCCCCTCGGTAAATACAACTAACAAATACGGCCGCAAACCGGATATTTCAATATAAGCAGCATCGTGACGCACTTGGCTTGTCAGTCCGGCTTTTGACCACAATTTTGCTGATTCTGGCAATCCGCCACCTAAAAAACCTGTAACTTGATTTTCGGGATCTGCCTCTAATTCTGCTGGGTCTAAAGTGCGTTTCATTAAACCCATCATTTCTTGCGATGCTTGGGCAGAAACAGCTACGCCGCCGATTATACTGTGCAGCAAACGCGCTGCAGCATTTGTGGTCAGCATATTTCTATTTTCCATTAATTCTCCCAGACAAGCTCGCTCGCGACCATAGGGGCCGTCACACCAGGTTTTCTGATTGACGTTAATATTTTGTAATTCCGACCAATCTAAGGATTGAAAGTAACGGTTGACGATGTTTCGCTGCTGTTTCCAACTTTCAAAGGGGCCTGGTGATAATTCTGGGCCACTGGTGGTGCCGGTTAGGGCGTCTACTACTAAACTGGTGGCGTCGTTGCTGGAATCAACTATCATATCTCGGACGGCGCGTTCTAATTCTGGCGATGTTTGAATCATGCCTTTTTGCGCCCATTCCCAGACGGCAACGAGGTAGAATAATTTGACGATGCTGGCTGGATAAATTCGTTCGGAAGCTCTAGCGCTAAAACCTCGCGGTTGATATTTCCAAAATTCTTCTGGACTCAGGGCGCCGCCTGTATTGACTCGCACCGGCGGATCGTAGACTATCCAGGTAATGGCTGTACGATCGCCACTTAATCCTGTAAATTCTGACAATGTGGAGTCTATAATGCTACTGCCGAGGTTTTCTAATTGTTCGTCTTTGTGAAAAAATGTCATAGTTAATGGCTGACGGTTAACGGTTAACGGCTAGCAGCTAATGGCAATCTCTTATCGTTAAATGCGAACAATAAATGCGAACAATTAACAGCAAACAATGAGCAATTAGCAATGGCCAATTATCAATTATCTGATGTTGTGGAGTACCGAGCGCGATCGCACATAAATATTTACGATTCCCCAAAGTGCGATCGATTGGCAACTCAAGCAGCGCTGGGGCGGCATTTGCGAGTAGTTGACCCCCCCCTTCATAAGGAGGGGAGAAATGGCATAGACTCGGTTGTTGAGGGGGATACAACGGCTGTAATGGTACGGCTGTGCGAAGATGATTATCCGGGATGGCTGGATATTCGAGATGTTGAGTTGCTCGATTTGGCAGAAACAGTGTATCATCCTCTGGTGGTTTCTGAGGCCCAAATCCAGGAAAAATTACCATTTGTAATTACTTTCGCTCGCGAGGCTATGAACCAATCCAATTATTATCTTTGGGGCGGCACAGTCGGGCCAAATTATGATTGTTCGGGCTTAATGCAGGCGGCGTTCGTGGCTGCGGGAATCTGGTTGCCGAGGGATGCTTATCAGCAGGAAGCTTTTACTAAACCTATTAGTATTAGTGCTTTAGAACCGGGGGATTTAGTATTTTTTGGTACGCCCGAAAAAGCCACTCATGTAGGATTATATCTCGGAGATAATCGCTACATTCACAGTTCTGGACAAGCACAAGGTCGCAACGGTATCGGTATCGATGTTTTGTCGGATGATGGCGATCGAGTCAGTCAAGCTTATTACCAGCAATTGCGGGGATATGGTAAAGTTGTGGCAAGTTATCAACCTAGTTAGTTGTTGACGGTTGACTGTTGACGGTTGACTGTTAATATTATCGAATAAAAAAATGGACGCTGCATTATTTTTGGAAAAATTGGCTGCACAGCAGGCTGGCTCTGAGGTTGTTCTCGACGTTTCAGTGGTGGTGCCGGTGTATAATGAGGTGGAAAGTTTGCCTCATTTGATTGAGGCGATCGCCTCTTCTATCCAACCATCTGGACTCAGCTATCAAATTATTTGTGTAGATGACGGTTCTAAGGACGGTTCTGCTGAACTTCTCCAGCAGTTAGCCAGCACTCGCGATGACCTTTGTGCTGTAATTTTGCGCCGCAATTACGGGCAAACTGCTGCCATGTCTGCAGGTTTCGATCGCGCTCGCGGCCGTGCTATTGTTACCCTAGACGGCGATTTGCAAAATGACCCTGCTGATATTCCGCTATTGTTGGCAAAGTTAGATGAAGGCTACGATTTAGTTAGCGGCTGGCGCAAAAATAGGCAAGACAATACTATTAGCCGGTTGATTCCTTCTAAAATTGCGAACTGGTTAATTGGTCGCGTTACAGGCGTAACTTTGCACGACTACGGCTGTTCTTTGAAGGCTTATAAATCCGAGTTGGTAGCAGACTTGAATCTCTACGGGGAATTGCACCGCTTTTTGCCAGCGTTGGCATTTATTGAAGGGGCGAGAATTGCAGAACTGCCGGTGCGACATCACGCCCGCCGTTTCGGTCAAAGTAAGTACGGAATTTGGCGGACTTTTCGGGTGTTGATGGATTTGTTAACTATTTCTTTTATGAAAAAGTTCCTGACTCGACCGATGCACGTTTTTGGACTTTTGGGACTGAGTTCTATGACGTTGGGAACGGTTTTAGGGATTTATTTGACCGTCTTAAAATTTGCTTTTGGTCAAAGTATTGGCAATCGTCCTTTGCTGATTTTGGCTGTGGTTTTGCTGTTAACTGGCGTGCAGTTATTTTGTTTTGGTTTGCTGGCGGAAGTGATGATGCGGACTTATCACGAGTCGCAGGGAAAACCGATTTATCGGGTGCGCGAAGTATTTGGTTCTAAATAAGGGGTTGATCCAAATTATACTCGATGACAAAAAGAGGAAAAGTTTTGAGTTTTAAGTTAAATCATTTAAAACTAAAAACTCAAAACTACTTCCTAATCTTCAATTCTCCCATCTAAAATCTAAAATCTAAAATCTAAAATTGATTGACTTTTTGAGCTTGTCGGAGAGATTGAATAGTTGCGATCGCGTGTTCGGCGACTGCATCTATTTCTGCTTCGGTATTGAATCGGCCAATGCCAAACCGAATTGAAGCATAAGCTAATTTGTCCGATCGCCCGATCGCTGCTAAAACATGAGATGGAGATATTTTCGCCGAAGTGCAAGCAGATCCCGAAGAAACTGCCGCCGCCGGTTGCAAACCCAACATCAACGCTTGACCGTCAACGCCGCCTACACTAATATTGAGATTCCCCGGCAATCTCTTCGTAGCGTGACCGTTGAGAAAAACATCGCCCAATTCACTCAAATTTTCCCACAAACGCTGCCGCAAATTAACCACTCGTTCTGTTTCCGACGGCATTTCTGCAATTGCCAATTCTACTGCTTTGGCAAACCCAACTATTTGCGGTGGGTAGAGAGTTCCAGATCGCATTCCCCGTTCGTGCCCTCCTCCGTGCATTTGCGGCGCTAGCTGCACTCTCGGTTTGTTGCGGCGCACGTAGAGAGCACCGATCCCTTTTGGCCCGTAGATTTTGTGGGCTGTCAAGGACATTAGATCGATATTCATCTCCTCTACGTCGAGGGGAATTTTGCCGATCGCCTGTGCCGCATCTGTGTGAAAAAGAATGTCATTTCCGCGACAAATTGCAGCAATTTCTGCGATCGGCTGGATGACACCAATTTCGTTGTTAGCCGTCATCACTGAAACTAAAATTGTCTCGGCCCGAATCGCTTTGATCAAATCGCCTATATCAATCAGCCCGTCGCTTTTCACCGGTAAAACAGTAATGTCAAACCCCAATTTTTGCAAATAGGTACAGGGGTCGAGAATTGCATTGTGTTCGGTTTTTACTGTGATAATGTGCTTTCCTTTACTGAAATAAGCTTCGGCGATGCCTTTGATCGCTAAGTTATTTGCTTCGCTGGCACCGCTGGTAAAAACAATTTCTTCTGGCGAGGCGTTGATCGCTTCTGCTATGATTTGTCGTGACTGTTTTACCGCTGCTTCTGCTTCCCAGCCGTAGACGTGATTGATACTGGCTGCGTTGCCGAATTGTTCGGTGAAATACGGCAGCATCGCATCAAGTACCCGTTGATCTACGGGGGTTGTGGCGTGGTTGTCGAGGTATATAGGACGTGCGGACATAGTGCAGTTTTGGGTGAAAAAAGTGTTAGGTTTATTGTAGACGAGCCCCTTGTTCTACTACAAAACTTTATAATTAACAAATATTTGTAAAGATTTATGCGAGCTGACATTCAGGGATTAGAAATTACTCTCGGTGAGCTCAAGCACCTCACCGGCGCGGGGCCCGATCGCGTATACCGGCCGCCGACAGCGACTAAGTTTGCCCGCGAAGCTTTGAAAACTGTCGGTTTAATTGTTTTGGTTCTCATCAGTTGTTGGCTGCTGGTTGCGATATTTCCTAGAGCTTATTTGTTGTGGTTCGCCCTCCACTTGGTTGCGATAGTCGGTTTAATCCTTGAGGATGCGTGGAAAATTCGATGCAGTCGGCAAAACAAAGATTTAATCAATCTTTTTGATGATGTCGATCGCTATAATGGTATAATCGAAGCGATCGCCATTAATGATCAGATAGAAGATGCTGGAAATGCGGAAGTCAAAATCGGCGATCGAGCAAAAGTTATTGAAGCCTTGCAGCTAATCAGAGACGATTTAGTTCGAGCTTTGAAAACCGAAAGAATTCTCAGAGAAAACAAAAAATTTGTCGATACTAACTCCGAATTGTTTGCCAATAATTTGAGAACTCTGAATGCCCTGCAAATTAGCGATCGAGCCAGCGAACAAGGGCGATTGCTCAACGAAGCTTTGCAGGTAGCCGTGGGAGTTCAAGCAGAAATGAAAAAGTTGCAAGCTCGAAACGCTGCTAATTTTAAAAAGGGCAAAACTTAGTAGCGTATACGGCTGCGTGCACATCTTACCCAGTAGCAATATGCAGCTTACTGAACCGAGCGAACTCAAACACATTCTCCAAATTAGGAGTTATGATAATTGTGAAAAAAATATCATAATTATTGTAAATTTTTTCCTGTTACGTAACAGGTAAGGATATCTTGGAAAGGTGACGTTAACAACCAGGTCATATCATTTCCGGTTACACCGGAATGATGTTGACTGTTGACGGTTGACTGTTGACGCAGTGAACAGTGAACAGTCAACAGTCAACAGTGAACTCGAATTTACTATTCCGATGCTAACGGATTTGATATCAGTATGTCTTCTGCCAAACCCAAGATTATAGTTCTCGACGACGATCCGACTGGTTCTCAAACCGTGCACAGTTGCTTGCTGCTGACACGTTGGGACGAAGACACCCTGCGTTTGGGGCTGCGGGACAAGTGCCCGATTTTCTTCATACTGACAAATACTCGATCGCTAACTCCCGAAAAAGCAGCCTCCGTCACCCGTGAAGTGTGCCAAAATCTAAAAAGGGCGATCGCCAGCGAAAAAATCGAAGACTTCCTAATAGTTAGCCGCTCCGATTCTACCCTGCGCGGTCACTATCCCATCGAAACCGACGCGATCGCCGAAGAACTCGGCCGCTTCGACGCTCATTTTCTAATTCCCGCCTTTTTTGAAGGAGGGAGAATTACCCGCCACAGCGTGCACTATTTAATAGTTAACAGTGTCCCGACACCAGTACACGAAACCGAATTTGCCAAAGATTCAGTCTTCGGATACAGTCACAGTTACCTGCCAGACTATGTAGAAGAAAAAACCAAAGGTCGCATCCCCGCTGATGCAGTCGATCGCATTTTACTCGCAGACATTCGCTACGGAAGTTTAGATCGACTGATGGAGATGAAAGACAACCAATGTGCAGTTGTTGACGGCGAAAGCCAAGGCGATTTAGACACATTTGCCAAACACATTCTCGCGGCAGCCAGTCAAGGCAAAAAGTTTTTATTCCGTAGCGCGGCGAGTATTTTAACATCCTTAGCTAACCTCGGCCCGCAGCCAGTAGCAGCCGACGAAATGGCAAAATATGTGAGGGATGGCAAACCCGGTGCAGTAATAGTTGGTTCCCACGTTAAGAAAACTACTGAACAATTGGAGCGCTTGTTAAAAGAACCCAATATAGTTAGCATTGAAATAGATGTATCTCACTTGCTAGAAGATTCACCAGAGTATCGCACCCAAATGCTCGATGAAATTCTAGAAAAAGCCAGCACTGCTCATGCAGAGGGCAAAACGCCTGTAATTTATACCAGCCGCAAGGAACTCGAATTTGAAAATACCGAAGTCCGGTTAAAATTTGGAGAGGCGGTTTCTGCTTTATTGATGGATATCGTGCGGGGACTGCCCACAGATATCGGGTTTTTGATTAGCAAGGGCGGCATTACTTCTAATGATGTCTTGAGTACAGGTTTGTCGCTAAAAAGTGTCAGGCAAATCGGTCAAATTATCGCAGGTTGTTCTGTGGTGAAAACCGAGGCTAATCATCCTCTGTTTCCCAATTTACCAGTTGTTTTGTTTCCGGGAAATGTGGGGGATAGCCATGCTTTGGCTACGGTTTACAAGCGGCTGAGTAAGTAGTATAGCTCGTTGAATCGCTGATTAACCCAGATGAATTTAGCTTCAAGTCAGGGAGGATAATGTTCATCTGCGGTTGGTCGATGGGTTTCAAAGCTCGATCGAACTTTAGGGCAACTGCCACTGCACGGTCACTTCAAAAAAAATCTCTAGCCTACTTTTTCTTTGCCAAATCCACCCAACTATGATATAATAGAGAGTCTGTCTTTAACTAAAGCCGATCGCCCCATCTCCAAATCCCCCCTCAGCATTCGCTGTCCAAAAAATCAAATTTAGGAAAAAAAATTAAGGCAGAACTCTACATATAGAGCCAACAGCGCAACAGTTACTGCTATCAGTAGCGTTTCCAGCTTGTACCCGCCTAAATTTTAAAATTAAGTAGAAATTTCCACATAGTAATTTTCAGCTCAAAGGATTAGCATATAAGGGTGACAGAACATTATCATCCCCTAAACTCATTAAAAGATGGCCATTGGTTCAAGCTGATCTGTGGGGCGAGCTTTCAACACCTGCCTGCTGTACGGAATCTCACCTTGGCTTACACCCTAGCAGGCGCTGACTGTATCGATGTCGCGGCAGATCCCGCCGCCGTCGCAGCAGCGAAAGAAGCCCTACAAGTGGCCAGCGACTTACAGGCAAGAACTCAAAACCGCAGGTTTGGCGGCAAAGGGTTGCCGTTGCTGATGGTGAGTTTAAACGATGGGGAAGACCCGCATTTTCGCAAAGCCGAATTCAACCCAGCCGATTGTCCGGCGGACTGCTGGCGGCCGTGCGAAAAAATATGTCCAGCCGAAGCAATAGTTTTTCAGAGTGCTGGCAGTGGTTTTTCCGGGGTGATAGACCAGCAATGCTATGGCTGCGGTCGCTGTCTGCCGATTTGTCCGAGCCAACTAATTTATACTCGTTCTTACGTGTCCGCTCCCGCCGCGATCGCACCTTTAATCTTGCAATCCGGTGCGGACGCCCTAGAAATCCACACGCAAGTAGGCAGAGAGGCAGATTTTGCGCGACTTTGGTCGAGCATAGCTCCTTGGGTCGCTCAACTCAAGGTAATAGCAATTAGTTGCCCCGATGGAGACGGTTTGATTGATTATTTGCGGACACTCTATCAAATAATTTCCCCACTTCCTTGTCCGCTAATTTGGCAAACGGACGGTAGGCCAATGAGCGGAGATATCGGAACAGGAACTACTAGAGCCGCGGTCAAACTCGGTCAAAAAGTTTTGGCTGCCCAGTTGCCGGGATACGTGCAACTTGCAGGCGGCACTAATGCTCACACTGTCAGCAAGTTGAGAGCCGAGGGACTGATGAAGGATGCCGGGAAAAATTCGTCAGATCCCCCTGTCCCATACATTGCAGGTGTAGCTTACGGCAGCTATGCCAGGGTTTTGCTATCGCCAATTTTAGAACAGTTAGAAACAATGCAGACCGATCGAGCCTATGCCGTTCCGGTGGCAGTCGCGCGGCCAGGAGCCGGAGTTCAAACATCTCGGCTACCTCAGCTCGAAGCCGTCCCAGAACTTCTCTCACAGGCCGTGAGTTTAGCTCGTTCTCTAGTTTCCCCGCTCAAAGAATTTTAGTCAGTAGTCATTAGTCAGTAGTCATTAGTCATTAGTTAGTGGTTAGCAGTTAATTCCAACAACAACTGGCAACTGACACATAACAACTGGCAACGGACAACTGACAACTGTTAACTGACTAAAAAGTTGAAAACGTCACCGAACACATCGAGGCGAATGCAGATTACAGACGACCTCAACAGATTATTAGACATCGTGCCAGATGAGATCCGGCAGCCCTTAGAGCAGCACCCGCAGCGCAACAATCTCATTGAGATTGTCATGGACTTGGGCCGCCAACCTGAAGCTCGTTTTCCATCCTCGGCCGAACCTCTTTCCCAAACCCCGGTTTCCAAGGCACACCTCAACTATTGCATCGAGCGAGTCGGCCACTTCGGCGGCGACAACCGAGCCGGTATCGAGCAAACCCTGCACCGAATTAGCGCCCTTCGCAACCGCAGCGGCGAGATTATCGGCTTGACTTTGAGGGTGGGCCGCGCTGTGTTCGGGACGATCGGCATTATCCGCGATTTGGTGGAAACCGGTCAGTCAATTTTGATGCTCGGCCGCCCCGGAGTTGGCAAAACCACGGCCCTGCGGGAAATTGCCCGCGTGCTCGCCGATGACTTGGAAAAACGGGTGGTAATCATCGACACCTCCAACGAAATTGCCGGAGATGGAGATATTCCCCACCCAGCGATCGGTAGAGCTCGCAGAATGCAAGTTTCCCGTCCCGAACTCCAGCACCAAGTCATGATCGAAGCAGTGGAAAACCATATGCCGCAAGTGATCGTGATTGACGAAATCGGCACGGAACTCGAAGCTTTGGCGGCTCGGACGATCGCCGAAAGGGGCGTGCAGTTGGTCGGTACCGCCCACGGGAACCGGATCGAAAACTTGATGAAAAACCCGACTCTGGCCGATTTAATTGGGGGCATCCAAGCGGTGACGCTGGGAGATGACGAAGCAAGACGGCGCGGTTCTCAAAAGACGGTTTTGGAGCGCAAAGCACCGCCAACTTTTGAAATTGCCATCGAAATGCTGGAACGCCAGCGCTGGGTGATCCACGAGCGAGTTGCAGATTCGATCGACACTCTGCTGCGGGGACGCGAACCCAACCAGCAAATCAGAAGTGTCAGCGAGAGTGGAGAAGTAATTATCGAGCGCGAGTCGGCCGCTCCCCCCGCCCGGTTTCCGGGGATGTCAGCTTCCAGCGGCCCGGCTGCTGTATCGCCAATCCGACCCGTCACACCGATCTCTGGGTGGCGGAGTGCTGGCAAAATGGTGCCGATGCCCGCTCCCAGCGAGAACTTAGCTGCTAAGAGCGCGCCGGTTGCTGAGACTCGGTATTTCGAGCAACTGCTCGAAGAATCCCTGTCCGTCGAACCAGTACCCAAGGCCGGACGCTATTCCCATAATGTCGGCCCTAACGGCGAAGATTTGCCCCTCCACGTTTATCCTTACGGCATACCTCGCCACCAGCTCGAACAGGTGATTTCGACGCTGAACCTGCCGGTGCTGCTGACGAAGGATATTGAGAGTGCTGACGTGGTTGTGGCTTTGCGATCGAACGTTCGGAACCAGTCGAAATTGAGGCACTTGGCCAAAACTCGCCAAGTTCCCGTGCACACAATTAAGGCCGCCACTATTCCCCATGTAGCGAGAGCTTTGCGACGGCTGTTGGACATGGATGACCCCGGCACCCCGGAAGTAGCAGACCTCGCCTTATTCGCCCGCAGCGGTTCTTCTGATGAGCTCGAAGCTCTGGAAGAAACGCGCTTAGCAGTCGAGCAAATTGTCATTCCCAAGGGACAGCCGGTGGAACTCCTGCCCCGTTCTCCCAACGTCCGCAAAATGCAGCACGAACTTGTGGAACACTATCACCTGAAATCCCACAGTTTTGGGGAAGAACCCAATCGCCGCCTGCGGATATATCCAGCTTAAAGTTGGAGATTACTGCCTTTGAAGGCAGAAGGTGGAAGGCAGAAGGGATAATTTTTTCCTGGTTTCTGTCTTTTACCTTTTGCCTTTTTCCTTTAAGTACCAGGCAAGTTTCTGATATGATGTGCTGTGACACTGTTCTTGTTCAGTCGATCGGCTAAATTCCCAATTTATAATTCCAAATTCCCCAATTTCCAATTACCAATACTTCGACTACACGAGCTTACAAGTTCCCTAATTCCCAATAGTTCAGCTACGCACTTCCCTTCGGCTCCCTTCGGCTTTGCGAACCGACGAGCCGCAGGCTAGCAGCTATGCTCAGGACAAACTCAGCACCAGCTCAGTAAAAGTTGCCACTTCCCAAATTATTTATTTAATTAATTTACCTCAGTTGACATGAATGATTCCATAATTCAGCTATTTATCAACTTAATTACTACGGAGATGGGTGTGCGAATTAGGTCCCAAGATAGACCTGGTTTGTCTCATAAAATCATGATTCGGATGAGAGAAAAAAAAATTGCAGAACCCGAACAATATTATAAACTTTTAACCGCTAAAACTTTTGAAAGTAAAAATGAATGGGCAAAATTAGTATTGCTATTAACAACAACTGAAAGTTATTTTATGCGAGACAAAGGACAGTTTGCTCTCTTAAACAGAGTGATTTTTCCTGAATTGATAGAGCAGAAAAGAAACTTGCACAAGACCTTGGGAATGCAGCCGACACTGCGAATTTGGAGTGCGGGCTGCTCCACCGGTGAAGAACCTTATTCTTTAGCTATTGTTTTAAAACAGTTGATTCCCGATTGGAATCAATGGAAAATATTAATTTTAGGTACAGACATCAATGAAAAAGTAATCAAAAAAGCGCCCCAGGGAATTTACAGTCATTGGTCGTTTCGCTTGGTTGAACCGCAGATACAAAAGCAGTATTTTCATCAGAGGCAAAATGATTGGGAAATCAATCTAGAATTGCGCGAAAGTGTCAACTTTAGTTGTGTAAATTTAATCACAGATGACTTTCCTAATATTTACCAAAATCTTTATAACATAGACTTAATTTTGTGTAGAAACGTTTTTGTGTATTTTGAACATAAGTATATTTCACTGGTACTGAAAAAATTTTCCAAGACCCTGAGACCTGAAGGATATTTAATGACCGGTCACGCTGAAGTTTACGGTCAAATTATGAACGAGTTTGAACCCAAGGTTTTCCCCGAATCGGTGGTGTATCAGCATCGGGAGGCAGTACCGGAGGAAAACTGTCAAATAGAGTCTAGGTTTGCGACGGTAGGGGAAGCGAACTCGGCATTTCGGGAATTCCCGAAAGCAGATAATATGGGCGATGATAGTGGTGAGTTGCTAACAGGGGAAACGATGCCACCTCGTTTTACTACTAACAGCAATTTTCCAGAGATAGAGATGCCGCCCGTATTAAAAATAAGTAATCCGCTGGGGAATATGCTGCCCTCTCGCTATCTGGAGGACGGCTTGCCGAACAATGCCGTATCAGTTACAGAAAAAATAATAGCAGAAAATACTCAAAATCCCACGCCTCAAATGTTAATTTTAGAGGCTAAAAAATTATTTAAAAATCAAGATTATGCTGAGGCTATCAATAAGGCACAAGAGGCAATAGACTTGCAGGGGCATAATTTTGATGCTTATTTTTTAATCGCTCAAGTTCAGGCAAATGCCGGCAATTATTCTCAGGCAATAGAATACTGTAATCGAGCTAGAAAAGTAGAGCCTGGATCAGTATATACTGATTATTTACAAGCTCAAATTGCTGAAGAACAGGGGCAATTGGAAATAGCCAAAAAATTATTAAAGAGGACTATTTATATGTGTCCCTTTTTTGTTTCAGCTTATATAGAACTAGGGAATATATACAATAAAGAAGGTCAAGTAAAAAGAGCTATTAAAATGTACAATTCATCTTGTGAAATCCTGGAAGGACTACCGCCCAACACTCCCATTGATTCACAGGGAAAAATGACAGCTAGTCAAGTGCTGATGAATGTTAAAAAAAAATTGTTAAGATTATACAGTAAAGAAACTGTACACTAAAATATGGAAACTAAACCGTATCTTATCTTTGAACAGAACGGTTTTCTCTGCGGTATAGAAGCCTGCTTCGTTCGGGAAATTTTCTTTCTGCCGGAGTTGACAGCAATTGCAGAAGCACCTCAAGATATTGTTGGGGCGATCGACCTTCGGGGCGAAATTCTGCCCGTGATGGATCTGAATCTTCGTTTTGGATACGTTTGGCAAGAGTATTCTGTGACAGATAGTACGATCGTCATAGAGTGGCAAGAATCGAAAATCGGTATAATTGTCAATCAAGTTCGCGAAGTTAAGGAACTCTCAGAAGATGCCATCACTCCGCAGCTATCTTACGGGCGAGAGAATTCAGAAGCCTCTCATCATTTTGTAGCTGGATTGGCCCGCTGCGAAGCCGATATTATCATGCTGCTGAATCTCGATCACTTAATTCGATATTCTCCCGAAAAGTCAGAGGAAAGCTGGCCTGTTTCTCCAAACAATGCAGGTAGTGAAGCAGCAGCAGGTGAGGCAGAGACGGAAATTTTACAGGGGCAAATAAGTGCAAAATTGTTAGGTAAAAATCCTAAAAGTTTGAGCAATCGTCACGTTTTTTGCCCGCAGGCTACCCCGGAAGAAAAAGCAATTTTTCAATCGCGCGCTAATCATTTGAGGCGGCGAAGCGAGGGGGAAAATGATGCTGCAATTAATATGTCCCTGGCGGTGTTTGTTTTGAATAACGAATACTTTGGTATTCATTTAGATCTAGTCCGCGAGTTTACTGAGATTAACCAAGTAACTCCGGTTCCTTGCACTCCCGATCGCATAGTGGGAAATATAAACTTACGGGGAGAAATTGTGACGCTAATTGATATTCGCAGTGTTTTAAATATGTCTTTAAATATGTCGGAGACTGCCAATTATCTCTCTAAGGCGATCGTTGTTGAAGTAGCTGATTTGGTCGCTGGTATAGTTGTTGACGAAATATTAGATATTATATACTTAGATGTGTCGGAAATTGCGGCTGTTCCGGTAGCACTGCATTCTGCCAACCGCGAATATCTAAGGGGGACAGCTATTTACGGGGAAAAAATGATGGCTATTCTGCACTTGCAAAAACTGCTGACAAAAGGAGGAGTAGTTGTTGATGAAGAGGTTTGAATCCAGAACAGGACTTAGGCAAAGCATATCTGTCATGAGTCAAGTGAAGCATCTGGCTTGATACTTCATTTCCTTCGCAATCGCGATCCAACGCAGAGATATGGACTGGTAACGAGCGCGACTCAGCATGAGAGAATTATCTTGAAATACCTCCAAGACTAAAGAAGTTAGTTATACCATAATACGCTTGGGTTAAGCTCGCTCCCCCCGTGCCCGTCCAGCCCATAGACGAGCGGGTCGGGGTTTCAGATATGGGGTTTCTTCACGAGGGATTGCCCCTACAAGAGAATGAAACAGCCCTGCCTACGAAGGGTGGGACAAGAACTTACTCTTGCGTCCCCGCAACGATGGGGGGGATGCGAGGGGGATCTCTGAGGAACACATAGTTTTAACCAAACCGTATTGAGTTATACTAAATGCGCTTTTCAAGCGAGATTTTACTAAGCAATCTAATGCGTGTATGCACGTGCTTAAATTAAGGAGAAAAATATGTTTTCTAAGTTAATAAAATTAAATATTAGAAATAGAATGCTGCTTGCATATGTAGCACCCGCAACTATATACTTGGGTTTTCCTGTGCTAGTTTATACAACCACAAATCAGGTATTGAATAATTTTCAAGAAGTAGAAAGGATCGAAAATGTGATCAGATACACAAATGAGATGTCCGCAGGTGCTGAACAAATGGTACGGGGAATGCGGGGGTATTTCATTAATAAAAATTCTCAGTTTTTAAAGGATTTTCAAACAGGTGGAGAATTAGCTAGTCAGTCGGGTAAGAGTGCGCTGTTAACAATCCAAAATCCTGAACAGAGAAGTCGTTTAGACAAGATGTTATATCTCTGCCAAGAATATTATGATGGTTCTAACGAAATAGTTGTTTTAGTACAACAAAATAAGAGAAGCGAAGCATTGGCTATATTTAACACAGGAAAACAAACAAAATTTGTGCAGGAATTTGTAGAAGTGAATAAGCAATTTCGCGAAGTAGAAGTAAAAGCGATTAAGCAAGCTACAGAAAAAACCAAGCAATCTTTAGTTTTGTTGATCTCGGCATTGGTATTTGGTTCCGTGTTTTTATTGGTGTTAGGTGCGGTTATAGCTTGGCTGATTTCGTCAGGAATTGCCCAAACTATCGATCGGGCAATTAGCTCGATCGCCACTTCTTCCACTGAGATTGCAGCCACCGTGGAAGAACAGGAACGGATGGCAAGTCAGCAGGCAGCTTCAGTAAATCAAACTACTACTACAATGGACGAATTGGGAGCATCTTCTAGGGCGACATCACAGCAGATCGAAACCGCCGTGGTTCAAGCAATGCAAGCCTTAAATTTAGCTGGAGGTGGCACAAAAGCTGTAAAACAAACTTTAGAAGCAATGGCAACTCTGAAAACTAAAGTTCAGGATATCCAAGGACAAATTATAGAGTTGAGCGAACAAACAGATCACATTGGTAATATCTCAACTTTAGTTAGCGATTTGGCCAATCAAACTAATATGTTAGCACTCAATGCTGCTGTTGAAGCAGTGCGGGCGGGAGAACATGGCAAGGGGTTTGGCGTGGTGGCGTCAGAAATTCGCAAACTTGCCGATCGCAGTAAAAAGTCAGGAGTGCAAATTAATCTATTAGTTGCTGATATTCAAAAGGCGATCAACTCAACAGTAATGGTGACAGACGAAGGAACTAAAACAGTGGAATCTGGCGTAAATATTGCCTCAGAAACCGCCGCGGCATTTGCAGGAGTTGCCAATGCCATTAATAATGTGGTTTTGAGTTCTCAGCAAATTTCGCTGAATGCCAAACAGCAATCGATCGCGATCGAACAGGTAGTACAAGCTATGAACTCTCTCAATCAAGCCGCAGCCCAAACCGCTTGCGGTATCAGCCAGACTAAAGTCGGTACTCAAAAATTGAATGAAGCAGCCTTAGATTTGAAAGCAATTTTGTAGGAGATAGATGAATTATGAGTAGTTCCCCAAAAATGCCACATATATATATCCTTAAAGATTAAATCAATTGCTTTGGCGATTGACCTCCCTACAAATTCCAGCCATATTAACCGGAGTAATAACTTGTTTATGTGCAAATTAGAACGTAATCTCAAATCAGCAGTATAGTTGTGAGTTGTGAGTTATTATTTGGGAGTTGTTATTTTTTCTTTACTACCAATTCCCAATTCCCTATACTTCGGCTACGCGGGAGCATCTCAATGAAAGCAGCCCAGCTATAATTTGGAGCCAGCAACCAGGAGCCAGGAGCCTGAAGGAAGAAGGAAGAAGGAAGGAGCCAGAAGAAGTGTTTTTACAAATATGAGATGCTCCCGGCTACGCAAGCGTACAATTTCCTAATTCCCTATACTTACGACTATGCGATCGTACAAGTTACCAGTAACCAATTCACCGTAACAAATGATGAACAAATTTTTCCAAAAAATGCAGCATCGCCTGCTCCTTCTCCTAATTTTAAGTACCTTGATTCCAGTATCTATTGTTGGTTGGTATGGAATTTCTTCTTCAACAGCAGCACTACAAAATCTAGCATTAATAACCCTTAGTGATAGTGTTAATTCCACCGCCAATCAAATGATTAACAAATTTGAAAATCTGAGAACGGATATTTTGTTTCTCCGTAAAACTCCCCCAGTCCAAGGAATGATTAGAGCTAGAGAAGGAAAGGGAGTAGACAGACAAACTAATTCAACTTATAAAGATTGGGTTTATCGAATGCAACTCACATTTTTATCCCTGATGGAAGCCAAGCCATATTATATGCAACTGCGTTATATAGATAACAGCGGTAAGGAGATCGTGCGCGTAGACTCTGACGGCACAAATATTAAAGTTGTTCCCGATTCTCAACTACAAAATAAAGCAGACACAGATTACTTCTCGGCAACTATGAAGCTAAAACCAGGAGAAGTCTATGTGTCTTCCTTAAACCTGAATAAGGAAAGGGGGAAAATAGAAATTCCTTACAAGCCAACAATTCGGTACGCAACTCCAATTTTTGATACCAAAGGAGAAAGACAAGGCTTTCTCATTACGAATGCTCTGGGTAGCACTCTGCTCGATATGGTTGAAAATTTCAATCCTGAACTATCAGACCAATCTTTTATCTTAAATCAAGATGGGTATTATCTGGCTCATCCCAATCCTAAAAAAGCATGGGGATTTGAACTAAAAACTAAGGAAAATGTCAAAAATGATTATTCAGGAGACATTATTGCTAAAATACTCTCAGGTAACCAGGGAAATATTGATAATAGGGATCTAGTGATTAGCTATAATACAGTTTTCCCAAGCAAACAAAATCCAAATAAATTTTTAGTAATTGTGGATACTTCACCCAAAAAGTTGCTATTTTCTTCCATCGACTTTTTTCAAAAACTAGCAGCGTTGATTACTGTTATTTCCCTGGCTGTGGTGCTGGGATTTGGATGGTTTTTTATGCAAAAGATTGTTGCTCTCATTCGGGGGATGATTTACCAGATCTCGTTATTTTCCATGGAAATAGAATCTAATATGAACAGGCAAGAACAAATAGCAGATAGGCAATTTGTTTCGGTTAATCAAACAACTATAACTCTAGAAAATTTGGGCCGATCTTCTCAGCAAACAGCCGAGCAAGCTGAGTCTGTTGCCATTGCCGCTCGCCAAGCTTTAAATCTAGCTGAAGAAGGTGCTAAAAAGGTAGATAAAACTCTTAATCAAATGCTGAATCTTAGAGAAGCTGTGGTGGCAATTTCTAAGCAAAATCATCGACTCGACGACAGCACGAGTCAGATTGGCAATATATCGACTCTCGCAAGTTTGGTTAGCGATTTAGCCAGCCAAACTAATATGCTGGCTCTCAACGCTGCTGTTGAAGCAGTCAGAGCCGGTGAGTACGGTAAAGGTTTTGCGGTGGTAGCAAGCGAAATTCGTAAGTTAGCAGATGAAAGCCAACAAGCTGCACAAAAGATTAATGGTATTGTTCCAGAAATTAAGGGCGCGATCAACTCAACGGTGAAAGCCACTGAAGATAGTCGCAAAACGGTTGCAGAAGGGGTGAAAACAGCACAAGATACGGCAGAAGCTTTTACGGGCGTGAGGGAAGCTTGCAATCTGGTGTTTGCTAGCAACCAGCAAATTTCATTTAATGTTAAACAACAGGCGATCGCGATTCAGCAAGTAGGTGATGCCATGACTTCTATGAAGGAATCCGCCTCTCAAACAGTCAGCGGCATTACTCAAGTTAAAATCGGTACTCAACAACTCTCAGAAGCTGCCTTTAATCTTAAAGAAGTAGTGTAGTTATGAGTCATTAGTCATTAGCAATAGACTGAGTATTCAACATAATTATCATTACTAATTACCCATGAACCATACTCAATTACCTATTACTTAACAACATATATGATGATTGAAGATCAAGAACTTCGAGATGTATTTAAAGTCGCTAGTGAAGAACACTTACAGAAACTAGATGACGGATTGCTCTACTTAGAACAACATCCCAACGACTTAGCTAAGTTAGAACTATTGTTGCGGGAAACCCATTCTCTTAAAGGTGATGCTGGGATGCTGGGAGTAAAAAATGTAGCATCTTTAGCTCATCAAATGGAGCATATTTTGGGAGGTGTTAAGCGGGGAGAAACTCCACTAAATTCAGATATTAGCGATCGACTTTCGCAAGGTTTAGACGCCATGCGGAAACTCGTTGACGAAG
Organism: Microcoleus sp. AT3-A2; assembly: GCF_036705685.1. Lineage (NCBI taxonomy): Bacteria > Bacillati > Cyanobacteriota > Cyanophyceae > Oscillatoriales > Microcoleaceae > Microcoleus > Microcoleus sp. AT3-A2. Next base: position 47,267 of record NZ_JAUBVF010000002.1, on the reverse strand, counting down.
CCGTTACCGGCGAAGATTCCGGCATTAATACATTTTATATCCTCGCTAGCATGATGGGGGCTTCTAGTCAGTTACAGCCACAGGCTGCTGACTCAATAGTAGAGCAATCATCTTCACAAGTACCAGAACAACCGTTGGTAGAACTGCAATTTACTGAGCCTGCTACCCAAGAACTAGAAACAAATGTTGAAACTTCTGAAGTCATTAACTTAGAGAAAAATTCCTCTTTTTTACCCTTACATTCCAAGCCAGAATTTCTACTACAAGCTCAAAACTTGCCTGCACCTTCTGGGCCCGCCACTGAGTCGGCTTCGCAGTCGGCAGTTACTGCATCCTCAACCTCATCTTACCGCATTGAAACCATTCGCGTTGCTACTCAAAATTTAGACGATTTAATGACTCAAGCAGGGGAACTTACTGTCACAAAAACTCGGCTAGGACACCGAGTTGCAGAGATAGAACAAATTACAACTTTGTGGGAAGAGTGGAGCCGAGAATATTTTGTAACGAGCTTGACTTTTGATCGGATGCAAATAGATGAAAACGGTATTAAAGCCAACGGTAAATTTAGCCAATTGCAGGATTACTATCAACGTACAGAAGAACGTTTAGAACGTCTCGGAACTTTAGTCAACTGCTTGAGAAATCGAGTTTATGAAGATACTGCCAGACTCGAATTAATCGCTGAGGCATTAGAATCAGGAATTCGCACTCTGAGACTGCTGCCTTTGTCTACTATTTTTAATTTATTTCCTCGAACTGTACGAGACTTAGCGAAACGGGAAGGTAAAGAAGTTGCATTAGTTATTGAAGGAGGCGAAACTACAGCCGATAAACGCATTTTAGAGGAAATGAAAGACCCTTTAATGCACATGATTAGAAATGCGATCGATCACGGTATTGAAACTGTTGAGGAGCGGAAAAAACTAGGTAAATCTCCTGTAGCCACTCTCCGAATTAAAGGCTATAACATTGCTAGCAATATTATTATTGAAGTTGCTGATGATGGCCGGGGACTAAATCTAGATAGCATAAAACAAACGGCTGTTAAACGTAATATTTGTACGCTTGAACAACTGGCAGAGATGACAGAAGCTCAATTACACTCTTTAATTTTTACTCCTGGTTTTTCGACCAAAAAATTTGTTACCGAAGTATCGGGGCGCGGGGTTGGTTTAGATGTAGTTCGTACTAATGTTGAAGCCCTAAAAGGTAGTATTCAAGTAGAGTCTTTACCTGGGAAAGGATGCACTTTGAGGCTGCAAATCAGCACGTCTTTAGCTACAGCAAATGTATTAATTGTCGTAGTTGAAGACATTCCTTATGCTCTGCCAGTCGAGTTTGTAGACACTGCACAACAGGTGTCTCAGTCTGAGATATTTGCTATAGAAGGTAAGGAAACTATACTTTCAAATGGTCAGCCTTTGTCAGTTGCTCATTTGACAGATTTACTAGAATTAAACAATAGACAAGAGTGGCAAAAAAATCGGTATTTGAGACAGGAGAACGGGAGAGAAATTCTGAGAAAAAATTCCAAACAATTCCTAAATTCAACTTATTCAAAAATTCCTTGTATTGTTGTGAAAGTTGGAGAGGAAAGATTGGGATTATTTGTAGATGCTTTGATAGACGAACAGGATGTGGTGATGAAACCTCAAAGTCAATTGCTGAAACGGGTGCGAAATGTTGCTGGTGCCACAATTCTCGGTACAGGGGAAGTTTGTATGATACTCAATCCCCACGATTTGATAAAATCTGTACGCCAGCAAGTTTCGTCCCGTGGGGTTTCTGGTGCGCGATCGCAACTTGAGACTGCCAGCAGAAAACAAGTTATACTATTAGCAGAAGACTCGATCGCCACGCGCACTCAAGAAAAGCGCATCCTGGAAGGTGCGGGTTACGAAGTTGTGACTGCAGTAGACGGATTGGATGCTTTCCATAAATTGAAAACTCGCGATTTTGATGCTGTGATTTCTGACGTACAAATGCCAAATTTAGACGGCTTGGCACTGACTATTAAGATTCGGGAGCAAAAAGAATACAGTGAGTTGCCGATAATTTTAGTGACATCTTTGGCATCGGATGAAGATAAAAAAAGAGGGGCTGATGCGGGGGCAAATGCTTATATTCCTAAAGGTACTTTCAATCAAGATGTGCTGGTAGAGACACTAAAAAGGTTAGTTTAGTCATTAGTCATTACTCCTTGGTTATTAGGGATTTGTTATTTACTACCAATTAGCAAGGCCCAATATCCAGTACGCAGTGCACCATTACCAGTGCATCGATGCCCAATGCCCAATACTTTGACTAAGCGGTTACTGAGCGATTCGTCCTGGGATTAGCCACTCGCCCTGCGCGGTTTGCCGGCTCAGCTTCGCCGAAGGGAAGTAAGTCGAAGGGCAGTACAAGTGCCCTATTCCCTATTCCCCATTCCCCATTCCCGATTTTCCATTCCCGATTTTCCCATCCCCCATTTCCCAGCAAACTGATGTTATCGCCCATTAAACTATTGTTAGTTGAAGATTCTCCAGTAGTTACGCTCGTCCTCAAACGCATTTTTGAGTCCTCGCCAGACATCCAAGTTGTAGGAACTGCTTGCAACGGATTAGAAGGACTAGAATTAATTCCCAAAGTTCAGCCCCAAGTAATCTGTACGGATTTGAACATGGCACCAATGAACGGGTTAGAATTTACGGAAGAAGTAATGAAGAAATATCCGCTACCCATTTTAGTAATTAGTGCTTCAGTGCAAGCGAATGATACTCAGAATGTATTTCAAGTGTTAAGGGCTGGTGCATTGGATGTTTTTCCCAAACCGATTGGCGGGTTAGTATCTGATTACGCTCGCCTCGCCAATCAATTAATAGCTAAAGTCAAAATACTCTCAGGAGTGAAAGTATTTACACGGCATCAAAAAAAGATGCCAACCGAAGATCATAATCCACTTGTAAGAATCAACCAAGCACCAGTTCATAATTACAAATTTTCCAACGAAAAAGTTAACTCTCCAACTATTAAAGTATTGGCTATAGGGGCTTCGACAGGGGGGCCGCAAGCACTATACGCAATTATTTCTAAACTTCCGGCCAGTTTTCCTGTGCCTATAATTTGTGTCCAGCACATCAGTGAAGGTTTTTTGCAAGGATTAGTTGATTGGCTGGGTAATGAATCGAAACTGCCTGTTAAGATAGCTTCTTTTGGGGAATTACCACAAGCAGGAACTGTTTATTTTCCGCCAGAAAAACGTCATTTAGAATTGGATTCTCAAGGGCGATTTATTTATTCAGAAGCTGCTCATGCTGCGGGACACTGCCCTTCTGTAACGGTGACATTTAAGTCGGTAGCTAATTTTTATAGTCGGGCAGCAGCAGGGGTTTTACTGACAGGAATGGGTAGAGATGGTGCTGACGGAATGTTGGCTATCGCCAGAGAAGGGGGGTTGACAATCGCCCAAGACGAGGCTAGCTGCATTGTCTTCGGAATGCCCAAGGAGGCGATCGCCCTTGGTGCCGCCCAATATGTTTTACCTGTCAGTGCGATCGCTCCTCTACTCCTGGCTAAATTAAAAATTTAGGACTTACCTCGCAAATAGTGCAGAATGCCCCGCCCCTCGACTTGTTAAAGAAGTCGAGGATCACAGAGCGCGATCGCAACTTTTTAGTTCATTAATTACTCAAATTACTTGATTAATTACTCAAAACTGACTTTTTTTCCTAAGTCCGATTATTTGATTTTAATAAACTTACCAATTACCTCGCGCAACTTATCGGCATCAAACGGCTTAGTTAAATACTCTGTTGCTCCCGCCAAACGCCCCTGTACCTTATCAAATGCTCCATCTCGCGCTGTCAGCATTACGATCGGCAAATTCTGAAACTGAGGCAAGCTCCGCACCGTGCGGCAGAGTTCCAATCCGTCAATACCAGGCATCGAAACATCCAGCAACAAAACAGAAATTTGTTCGTGATAAATCGTTGACAAAGCATCCACTGCATTGTCGGTTACGAGAACTCGAAACTCTTTGCTTAAGGCCTGTTTAACAAGTCCTTGCATCACGACGCTATCATCAACTGCCAAAATAGTTGGTACTTGACTGCTACTTGCAGACATATTTTTCTCCCTGTTTATTTATAGTTCTTGAAAATACAAAACATACTTCGTTCAGTTATTTTTTGAGCGTTGCGTCTACCCAATAATTGTCAACTCCCTTGGAGCGTTAGTTGAAACTTTACCCCTGTTTTTTTACCTCAAACTCGAAAAAAGGGATTGGGAGAGTTGTCGATCGGCAATTACAACAGTTGCAAAATGTGCATCCGGGCCCAGAAACCCTAGAAGGTCGAGTTGGAGTAACTATTGTTACAAAGTTTAACATCTTACCAATCTTTTGTAATTCATCTCCTAACTGTAGTTGAACGACCGTCTAAGGCACAGCTCGCTAAAGAACACTGGTATTGTGGCACACACCCCTGATTTAAATCTACCAGCAAGCCAGCTACCCAGGATGAGACAAGTTTGTTAAAATACAATTAAACTGATTAAAAAATTCTAGGTAAGCAATCGCGTTATATTTGGGAAAGCTGCTTCCTCTCAACAGAGGCTCTTAGATTTAGAGAGCCGGAGGTATTCAAAAGCATAGTCAACGGGAAGTATAATTTATATAGTCTTAGATTAGGGATACTCTAACTCCCATAACTCAAAAGTTTCCAGATCGGTCAAGAGGTTAGTCTGAATTGGCGCAAGCAACCTGCGCCGAACTTGCGCCCCGAGTCTCCCAGCACAGAATTCATAGCTTGTTTTTCAAGGGAAGTATTCAGAAGGGCGGTTGCCAGCAACTAAACGGGCAGTTACACATGATAAAAGCACCCTTACCTGTTGGTAAAAAAAGTGTTCAAGCTCCATAACATTGACTTGTATCAGCTTCTCGGCTCTGCTCCCGAGGCTTGCTTGGACAATTTGGTCGGTTTAGCAGCTCAGCTCAGCCGAACTCCTATTGCTTTCTTGAGCTTGATTGACGGTAATCGCCACTGGTTGAAGTCGCAGTTAGGTATTGATCAAACTTTGGTCGATCGTTACCTGAATTTTTGCGCTCGCGCGATCAACCAAATTCCCGAAGAGTTCGCCCAGAGATCAAACTCAAACTCAGAATTTGACCGGGCAATTTCCCTGCAACAACCGCCAGTTGCTCCCGAATTTGCGATCGAACCCCCTGCAAATTCCTTTAAGGAACTGCCCGCCGCCCTTGTCCGAGACGCTTCCACAGATGTGAGATTTGGTGAACACCCGCTGATCGTTTTCTACCCCTTTGTGAAATTTTACGCCGGAATCCCAGTTGTCAGCTCTGATGGGCAGGTGCTGGGAGTGCTATCCGTCATGGACTCGGTGCCGCGAGACTTGACAAAAGAAACGATAGAAGCTGTGCAAGCTTTGAGTCGGCAAGTTGCGAGTTTGGTGGAGCTGCGCTGGCAATTAGTCAAAGCCCAGAAACAGTTGCCAGAGGTAGAAGATATCACTTCGGACAGCCAGAAAATCTCGGAGTTAGTTCCGGGCTCGAACCGATCGAGCTTGTCTGCAGTACCTACGCCACAGAGCAGCATGACAACAATATATGGAACAAAAAAGCTCCCGACGCTGGGAGAAACAGGCAAATCTCAATATGTGTGGGAAGCTTCAGCGGGCATCGGGCGCGCGGACGATACCCAACAAATCCGAGAAATGGTTGCCGGCTCCGGCGACACATCCGATCGCCAACTAACGGCAACGTCCCTACAAGAGCGAGCTCGCTTGGGCTCCCTGCAAGCTAAAGTCGGTGCAGCCCTCGGACAAGGCGGGAAAATATCGGTCATCCTCAACCGCTGCACCGAGGCAATGGTAGAGTATCTCGACGCCACAGGGGTGAGCATCTGGACTTTTAACCTGCAGACAGAGCGGTTAGAATTGCAGGCCAATTCAGGACTTAGCAGCCAAGAGTGGGCAAAAGAAATAGAAGATTGGGTGCGAACAGAAGCGGAAAAACTCCAAACTGCTCCTGTGTGCCTACTGTCGAACCCGTCTCTGTTCACCATTGCCTATCCGCTGATTGTGGAGGAGCGACTGGTGGGAGTGATGACTCTGTACAGTAGCGCTTTGGCAAGCGAGGGAGCGCTAGAAGTTCTGGGTTGCATGGCTAACGCCATCGCCGTGGCGATCGATCGCCACGCAGCCCGAGAAGAATTGTTGAGCCGTCGGGAAGGCTTGCTCTTCGGCCTCGCCAGCCAGATGCGGAATTCCCTCGACCTCGACAAAATTTTAGATACGGCTGTCAACGAAATTCGCAGCTTGTTGCAGGTTGACCAGTGCTACTTTTTGTGGTACTCCATCTCGCGAGACGGGCAGCCAAGCTTTGCAATCACCCACGAGGCGGCAAATCCCGAACTGAAAGAGCGGCTCACAGAATACCCGATCGAACAAGTAACCCTGCTGGCCGAGAAAATTTGCCACCGCCAAACGCTCCGGATCGGCGACGCTGCAACAGCACTGTGCATCGAACCGCCCACGCGAGCTTTTTTGAGCAGTCTCGGGATTGTTTCTAACCTGCTGCTGCCGCTCAAGACTCGCTCCGGTCAAATGGGTGCTGTAGTTTGCAACCATTACAGCAGCCACCGTTCCTGGGCGACCAGCGAAGTGGAATTGCTGCAAGCGGTGGTGGATCAACTGGCGATCGCGATCGACCAAGCCGAACTTTACGCCCAAACCCGGGCGGCAGCCTTAGCGGCTCAAACTCAAGCCCGCCAACTGACGGAAACTTTGCAGCAGTTGCAGCAGAAAGAAACTCAGCTCATCCAAAACGAAAAAATGTCCTCTCTCGGTCAAATGGTCGCCGGCGTCGCCCATGAAATTAACAATCCGGTTAATTTTATTTACGGGAACTTGACTTATTGCAAGCAGTACATGAAAAATCTACTGGATTTGCTGCACTTGTATCAAAAGCACTACCCCGACCCTTGCCCCGAAATTCTCGACAAAAACGAAGAAATAGATGTTGATTTCATAGTGCCGGATTTGCTGAAAATTCTGTCTTCAATAGAGATGGGAACTGAACGCATCCGCCAAATTGTCCTGTCTCTGCGGAACTTCGCACGGCATGACGAAGCAGAGATGAAGCTAGTGGACATTCACGAAGGGATTGACAGCACGCTGCTGATTCTGCAGAGTCGCTTGAAGTCAAATGGGCTAATACCGGGAATTGAGGTAATTAAAGACTACGGCAACTTGCCCAAGGTAGAGTGCTATGCCGGGCAACTCAACCAAGTATTTATGAATATTTTGGCGAATGCGATCGACTCTTTGGAAAATCAGCCTCCACCTAAGACGATCAAAATCTCCACGGCTGTGGTGGGCCCAGACTCGGAGGCTGATGAGTCAGGAAAGTCGAGGGGTCAAGTTGTGCTGATTCGGATTCAAGACAGCGGGCCCGGATTGCCCGAAAAAGCTAAATGCCACTTGTTTGACCCTTTCTTTACCACTAAACCTGTAGGCAAGGGTACGGGGCTCGGCTTGTCTATCAGCTACCAGATAGTGGTGGAAAAACACGGAGGAAGTTTGAAGTGTATCTCGGAACCGGGACAGGGAGCGGATTTCAGGATTGAAATCCCGGTAGCTCGCCCCCCTGCGATCAAAGAATAAACCTGGGGGCGATCGCTTACAAAAAGATTTTTTAAATTTTCTTGTCAAAATGCTTGACAGATTGCTGTGTTTGAATGTTAAGATAGTGAAGGTTAAGACGTTGGGGCGTCGCCAAGTGGTAAGGCAGCGGGTTTTGGTCCCGCCATTCAGAGGTTCGAATCCTTTCGCCCCAGTTTAATTGGGTCAGCTAAATCAATTGTTTAAGTCATCGTTTAGAGTTAGCGATCGACCGACGAGAGACAAACGACTACCTAAATACAAACCTAATTAGGACTTGCTCACAGGATATAAGAAACCGGGTTTCTTGCTGCAGGTTTTACCTAAAATGCTAGATTTGTGGTCAAGAAATTGGTTTTTTGGGTCGCCAGTCCCAATTTTTCGCAGAAACCGTTGTTTGTGCGTAAGATCACTTCTGACTGCGCCGGAATTCTATAGCAGAAGTCCGATGGAAGTCGGAAGAAGGAAGAAGGAAGAAGCAATAAAATCCATCGTTTCAGCCATTAACAACGCCCTAACCATCTTGGCGGTTGCTATAAAATCGAGTCAACATTCAACACTCATATCAAATCCGGTTGCATTGGAAGGATTAAACCGCCGTTGACGCAGAGAACACAGATGAAAAGAACAGAGAGATGAATAATTCCGATGCTACCGAATTTGATATCAACCATCCTTCAGTTTTTCGACTAACAGTCAACAGTTAACAGTCAACAGTTAACAGTTAACTGTTAACTGTCAACCCGCCCTACTCCATATCACTGCAAAGTGCTGGGGCCACGATCATTTAGCCGATCGAAAACGTATCGGGAAATGGCAGGAAAAGCTGTTTCGTCCTTGGAATAAGCAGGATCGTCTGCGAAAACAACTAAGATATAAATCGCGCGATCGTCTAAAGTCCTGACAAATGCCGCTTCGCTGCGGGATTTGGAAGTATAGCCTACTTTGGAACCAAAATAAATATTAGTTGGTAAAGACTCGCCGAGAAATCCTTTTATCGAGTTGCTAGGGTCATTTTTCCAGGCCTTGGGGTCTAAGTCTCTAGTCAGCAAGTAAGCCATTTTGCGGCTGGCGATGCTGGAAACCGCTTGCCTAGTATAGATTTCATATATTAATCTGGCAGCTTGGTCGGTAGTTACTTGATTGCGAATCGGCTGAGAAGCATCGCCCCGCAATTGCAAGTCGCGACCGATTGGCCCTTCTTGTCTTAAATAGTATATGGGATAATTTTTGGTGCTTATACGAATATCATTGTAGCCTGCTGACTGGAAAAATGTGTTAATTTGAGTGCGCTTTTTCAGCCATGTTTGCAACTCTTCTCCTGCGAGCCGTCCGCCGGATTTTGTATCTGTGATTTTGTCTAAAAGTCGGCTGGCAGCATCGTTGTTCGAGACGCGAATCATTTGCTCTAGGTCGTTTTTAAAGGCAGATTCTCTTTGCGTAATGATGCCTTTTTCTATGGCTGAGTAAAACGCTGCCATCCAAAATAACTTGGCAACGCTAGCGGGAAATCGGAGAGTTTGATTTTGATATCCGGCAAAGGTGTGACTTTGGGAATTGCTGACATCAAATAAGGTAATTGATAGCCGTTCTGCGGGCATTCCTTTGGTGGTTGCAATCTTCACCGCTTCATCAACAATCCCTTGCAACTCTTGAGAGTAAACTGGATTGGGAGGTGTTTTGATGTTGTAGCTGAAGGTAGGTTCGCTTTGACGATCGGCTAAATTTTTCGATGGTTCAATTGTCGGAGGCGAGAGTGTTTCTTGAGGCGAGACGGCCTGTTTAGCCAAGATGACTGGCGGTTCTGGGGCACGGCGAATTCTGAACGGTATTGTGACAATCCAACCGATCGCGATCGCCCCGGCAATTAAGCACAGGATGTTACGGTATTTTAAGCGAGAAAATTTCGTCCTGACTCGACGACGGGATTGGACAGGAGGCTGGCTGCTTTGGCGTCGTGGCCGGATTGGGCCTAGGGGCTCGATGGGGCGTCGGGCGGGAATTGGGCGTGGGCGGCGTCGGCGTTCTACTTGCATTACAGTTTTGTGCTATCAAACTCGCACGATCAGTTTATAATAGGGCGGCATCTAAATGACAACTGTATCGATCTAGTCCGCTATTGCCAATTTTATCTGTCTACTAGGCTGATTGAGACTTCTAGTAATTGTAAAATTTTCAGGATAGCACTGAGTTGAAGCAAAATCCTTTGAAAAACATGAGAAATTTTTGGAGTCTGGCTGTTTTGGGATTTGCGATCGTCGGCGTGAATAATTCTTTGATACCTGATGTTTGGGCATTTCAGTCTCACTCTGCTACGGGATATGTTGTCGATCGACAAACAGCAGGACAGGGCGCGGATGTAGCGTTTTCCTTGACGCCAGAAAGCGAAAATCTGGAATTAACCAACAAGCCAACTGTTTCCAGTTTTCCGAGTATGTTGTGGGACTTCAACAATTTAGCGGAAATTTCCTATTCCGAATTGCTGAAAGTGCTTGCGAGACGATCGGACTCCAATAATACCGAGAGAGAAACCGTTGCACTACCTGAAGACATAGCACGTTTTGAAAAGGTTGTACAGTATGCAAAACAACAAAATTTGCACGATCGCTCGATCGGAGAAATTGTCCAGGCGATCGCCGATAATTTCCTAGGAAAGCCCTACGCCGCTGGTTTGCTGGACGAATCCGGCGAGGAAAAGTTGATTGTAACGTTGAATAAATTTGATTGCGTTTTATTTGTAGAAACCGTTTTGGCGATCGCCAGGGGCGTAGCAGTACAAGATTACGACTATCAAAATTTTGTAAATCGCATAGAACAACAGCGGTATTTAAACGGTAAAATTAACGGTTATTGCAGCAGATTGCATTATTTTTCCGAATGGATTAATGACAATCAAAAACGGCAAACAGTGGAAAATATCACCGCTGAATTAGGCGGAGTGCCCATGAATAAAACACTAAATTTCATGAGTCAGCACCGCAACAGTTATCCGCAAATGGTTAAAGACGAAGCAACTTATCAGTGCATAGTCAGCCAAGAAGCAGACTTAGCAAAAACTACTGTTAATTACATCCCCACAAATCAGATAAAAAGTGTTTATTCTCAGTTAAAACCAGGGGATATTATAGCAGTAGCGACGGATGTTAAAGGATTGGATGTCACCCACACGGGTTTAGTCTACCGTAATGCTGACGGCAATATGGGTTTAATTCACGCTTCGCCGGCTGGGCAGGTGACAGTTGCTTACGACTTGCAGAGATATATTAGGAGAGTCGAAAGTGCGATCGGCATTGTGGTAGCGAGGGCGAAAACCCCTAATTAAATTAGTTTGTATTCGTAAAGTGCATCAGCTTGCATTATTTTAGCTGAAAATTTAAAATTTCTGTGTTGACGAACCCTACAAACTCTGCTGTGGGGAGTAGGGGTTGGGCTTCTAGCCCAACCGGAATATACAAATTAAATGCACAACAGTTTATTGAACAATTTCGCTGCGAGATACCTTACTCTTTCTAGCAGGATTTGGCGTTAATTCCGGCGGCGAAACTTGAACACTTCCCCACTCATTCAAAAAGCTTTTCAGCAAAACCTCTTGCTGAGTGCGAAATGTCTCGACATTTGCCCCTCCATTCATAATCACAAACCACACAGTTTCTTGTTTTTGAGTTGGCAAAGCTCCGCCCAAAGCGCTAACATTATCCAACGTGCCCGATTTGACCACTGCTAATTGGGGAAGCGCGCGTTCTGATAGTATTCCTTGATCTTTCCCAACTACAGTTAAGACATCAGCAACTGTCATGCTGTAAGGTTCAAGATAGCGTTCTAAAGCGATAAATAACGCACAAGCAGCCCGGGGAGAAATGAGATTTTCTTCGCTCAATCCCGAACCGTTGACAAGTTGAATTTCTGCGGGGGGAACTCCGGTTGCTGCGGCTGCTTTTTGGGCGACTGTTTTTGCACCACCGACAGTATCAGCTAGCATATCTGCCATGAGATTGTTGCTGTACTGATTCATTTTTTTGATCAGTTCAGCAAGGGGCAAAGAATAATGTTTGACTAAAGGCTGTACGTCATTGGGAGGTGCTGACAAAACTTTGACAGTACCCTCAATTGCTATTTGGGGTTTTGGCGTATTGGGAGGCAGGGTTTGATACTGGGCGGCGGCTTCGCTGGGCCAGATTTGACTGTTCAATCCTTGTTTGAGCAATTCTCCCGATTTGAGGGGATCAAGTTCAAAGTTCATGTAAAACTTATCGACAATTATCAAATTGCCAGTGACTCGCTTTATCCCTTTTTGATTTAAGGCGTTACCGAGGGCGATCGCCTCTTCCCAAACAAACAACGGATCTTCGCTTCCGCCCACAATTAAATCGCCTTTTAATACGCCGTTTTCAAGTTTTCCAGTTGTACCAATTAAGGTAATAAATTGATGTTCCGGCCCGAATTCTTGCAGTGCTACCAGAGATGTTGCTACTTTGGTAATAGAAGCGGCCGACAGAGGAACGGTACCTTGATGATTAGCTAGCAAAGTGTTGCCAGATTGCATCCAGACGCCTTGGTTTTCTTTGGCAAAACCTTGGGCAGCCAACCCGTTGAGATATTGCTGGATTTTGGTATTTGTGGCTGTTTCGGGATTGCTAACAGAGACTATTAAGGGCTGAGGCTGATTTGGTTTAACTGGGGGCGAGGAAGTTTCAGCTACAGGAGAGGGAGATGCAAGTTGAGGTGATTCAGTAGCTGCACATCCGGCAATAATTGTGAGAAGGGCGATCGAACTCGCAGCAGTCAAGTAGCGGTTTTTCAGCATTCCTTTAATTTTGTTCATCAAATGTACGATCGTCTGTTCGGCACGCCCGATGGAAAGTTTAGCATTCTTCTCGCGCGTGGGGCGAGCCTCCGGATCTGTGTTACCAAACTCCCGAACCGCTAAAATTGCCTATCTTCTTCCTTCTCTAATTTTGCTTCGCGCACTTCGCGTCTTCGCGGTTCGTTAAATATATCTCCTTGAAATGCTTCGGAAACCCATCTTCAGCGCCTGGGGCCTTCACCCCAGGCCGATCGCTCTCACAAATTTTCGATAAACTGGTTTATCCAGCCATACTCCCTATACTCAGCGGCACCATTTCGCCGTGCATTGTCAGGCCTAATAACATCGGCCCGCCCGGTCGAATCAACTCTCCTGTAAGCGCGCAGCGTTCCTCCTGCTGTGCTGTGGCATTAATGCTGGCTCGAATATCCGATCGAGAAAACATCTGCCGATACTCTCCAGACTTCTGCTGCACGTAATTCCAGAGCAAATCTCGAATCAAAGCTTGATAGCCTTGATTGCCCGCGAGTTCTTTAAGTCTCTCCTTGAGCTCTCTTTCGAGTCGAATGCTGGTGACTTCCATTTCGGTGGTTGAGGTTCTAGGTAGGGTATGCATAATTTTTTCTCCGTGACGGGTGGACATATGTGTAATATCAGTGTAGTATGTTTACAGCTAGATTGAAAGCCTCTTAACCACCTTCTGCCTACAGTGAAATTTCTCCCCACCTACTCCACCTATCAACAGAAGTGCGATCGCCCCACGGGTCGCTCCGAGTCGTTACGGCACGTCTTTAGCACGGGTTTTGCGACTGTCGCAGCGACCTCATGGGCGGGCTTGGCCCTAAATAAACACGGTTATAGTGGATTAGGAGAAATTGCAGAAATTAACGACAACGAGGTAGATCAGCACGGTCGGCAAGTGGCACAGCCATATCGAGAGACGCGAAGCGGGAGGTACAGCTAAACTACTGTACCAAGACAGGATGAAAATTTGCCTTTAGCAGTTTTTCTGGCCCCCGCTTCTAAGTAAGAGAAGCGGGGGCATTTGATTGGGTATTTGATAAATTCGATCGGCTTGGGGAACTGGCAAAAAATCAGATGTAGCCAATGCTGACGAAGCAACCAAAATTCACAATCGACAATCTAAAATTCAAAATCTAAAATCTAAAATTCAAAATTGACGAGGAGGAGCAAGCCGTGACCGTAGTAACTGATGTATTGAGGCAATCTGTGGTGGTATTTTCTCAGAATTACCTACCGATGAGCCGTGTCAACATCAAACGGGCGATCGTACTGTTGGTAACAGGCAAGGCTGAACCTCTGGATTTTAGCATTGGCAACGGCTGGCTGGTGCGATCGCCCAGCACCAGCATCCACGTACCTGAACAAATCCGCTTGACTTTTGGTAACAGGGAACGCCTGTGGAAAGTGCCCCCGGTCAATCGCCGGGAAGTTCTGCGCCGCGACGCTCATTCTTGCCAATACTGCGGTAGCAACCGACATTTGACGCTGGATCACGTCATGCCTCGATCGAAGGGTGGCCCGCATACTTGGGACAACGTGGTGACTGCTTGCGAACGGTGCAACTCTCGTAAGGGCGATCGAACTCCCGTAGAAGCTGGAATGTCTCTGCGAACTAAGCCAAAAGCCCCCATACACCCCACTGTTGCTTTTGCCGAACTGTTTTGGCACGAATACCAAATTGGGGAATAGGGCATGGGGCATGGGGCATGGGGCATGGGCAAAACAGGTAATTGGTAATTGGTAATAGCTAATAGTTAATAGCTAATTAAGTCCTGTAATTGAAAAGGATTTTAGGTCGCAATAGCAAACTTTTCATTCCGACCTATCCAATGCCCAATTCCCAATGCCCAATTCCCGATGCCCGCTGCCCGCTGCCCGATGCCCGATGCCCAATTCCCAATTCCCGATTTTCAATTTTAAACTTTCAATTCCAAATTTAGGGCTGTCAATATGCTGAAGTTGACTTACACTGAAACGGGCTTTAACCTAGAGCGTTTGGCTCAATCTCCCGAACAGTTAGTGGCGCTGCGAGTTGTGCTGGCTATGCGAGTTGGTCAAAGCATCAGCGTCGAACCGAGCACTGCGGCATTTTTGTTGCCCGCGAATTTGCCAGCGCTGTCTCTGTTGGAATCTGAGGCGCGCCGAAACGACAATGATGCGATCGAGCTTTGTGTTGCTGATGCTGACTTTGTAGAAGTGACTCTGCGCGGTACGTGGATTTCTGGCCAGTCTGAGGGGGCTGACGGCGTGTTTGCGACTGTTTTGGGCGATCGGGCAGAGCTCTTGCTGCTCAAACTCTGGCTTGAAACTCAGGCTGCTGCGGAGGTTGTCGGGGAAGTCGGCGATTAATTAATATCGGATGTTGAACAAGGAAGAGGGAAGAGGGAAGAAGGAAGAAGGAAATATTTTCTTCATTTCCCACTCCCCCACTCTTCCCATCTCCCCTCTGCCATAACCATTACCCACAAGTTAAGCTAAAAGCACTATTGTCAATGAGTAATTTTACTCGTCTTTTACCTGTTGACCCAATTAAAATATGACTCCATTTGTTCCTTTATTGTTGAAAAAAAATTGTTCGGGACTTCTTTGAGTTCCAGGGAAAGGAGAAATAATTAGCCTGACATGAGGTTTTCATGCGTAGCTTAACAATCCCTAAATTTTGATTTTTGTCGGCGGCAAAATACTTAACTAAGTCAAACGCTAATCCTTTTTGATAGGCAACAGAGAAATTATACATACCCCGATAAATCATTTCTAATGAAATCCGTTCAATTGGTACTCCTAATTCATCCGCAACGGCATCTCCTAAATCTACTAAAACCGCATAAAATAGCCAAGTACCCCAGATTTGGAGCTTGATTCCGTTGGACGAACCAGTCCATAAATAACTTAAATTTAGGAGTATCTTTACTGTACAAAATGCGTCTTCAATTCGCCAGGGTTTTTGATATAAATCTGCAACTACATAGGGGGCAATACTTATGGTTTTCGGACACTTGTCAGGTAAGAACGCCAGGAAGTCTTGGAGCGAATCTGTACTAATCTTATACTTAAAGCTGGTGTCTTTTTTGTCCCTGCACCTATTTTAATTATCTGGTATTTGATATCATAGGTATTTGTTAATACCCGCTCGATTTGATAAGATGCACCTTTCTTAATTCGAGTGATAAATCCAATTTCTTGCTCAATGAGTCTTGACAAAAAAGCGAAGTGATAAAAGCCTCTGTCCAATAACAGCAAAGTTTTTGGCTTAACTGTTTTTAGTAAATCTTCTTCCCAATTAGTATCTGCTTGTTTCGGATTTTCCCCAAACCAAATTTATTCGGGAAGATGAGTTACTAGGTCTATAATTACTCCCATTTTTCCGGCTAATTGACCAATCGGTACATCTGATAAACTTTGTAGCTTCTTAAATAATGCTTCTAATGTTGAGCCATCAGCTATCCAGATATTTTCAAAGCTTTTTAAGGCAAATTGTACGCTATCTGGTAGTAGCATTGATTTTCTCATCAACCATTTTCCTCGAAAATGAGGTAGTAATTCTTTAAATACTTTTTCAAATAAAACTGCGGGAAAAGTTAAAAATCTTTGTGATAATGCTTGTTGACTAATTGCAGACGGCTCACACCATAAAAATCCTTCTCTATTTAATAATCTAGTTAATTCTGTTACTCCTGCTACGTTTCGCCATAAAAGACTTAATATTGCTGCCATCATTAATGGTAGTGTCAGAATCCTATCTCTTAAATTTAGTTGGCGATAAAAAGTTTTTTGAGCAGCCATTGCTGGAATTAATAAATCTTCCAGGTGATTCGCAATCGCTTCATTTTTTATTTGGGGACGATTTTTTTCTTTGCATGATCTCGGTTAATTCTTTTTTTGCGAATCATAACGGGTTCTACTCGGGCTCAACTGCTTGACCCGTAAAGGTTTCATCCTGTTTTACCTTTTTTGGTCTACCCCCTTGACAATTTGCACTTTTTCTTAACTTGTCACAAATGGCCATAACAGACAATTTGTATGGGTAGCAGAGCAGCAAATCGCTCATTTTATGGTGTATAAATTATATTGAAGTAAATGCCGTTATCTTGCAGATTGTCGCCTTTATCGCTAATTCTCACCAAAGGAAAACCATAATCAACGCGCAGGTTCACCCGCTGTATCGGTTCCCAGATTACCCCTAAACCTACACCTGCTAAAAATGTCTGATTGGTTAATTTATTAGGATTATTCGCAACGTTCCATACCGTACCCGCATCCAAAAATGGAGCTAATTGTAGTTTGGGATTTCCCGAAGCATCGCGCTGCAAAGTGATCCGATCCTCGATGGAAACTCGAAAGCCGTTATCGCCAGAACGGACATTCTGGCGGTAGCCGCGCAAAGATTGTCCGCCACCAATTACAAATTGCTGGGAAGGCAACAAACTATTAGCTGACAACTGCAAGTCTGCCTGCAAAATTAATAAATGTTTGTCATTCAATCGCTGTACTCGCTGCACTTGACCCAGCCAACTAAAAAATTGTCCGTCGGGATCAGAACCTTCGTATTGAGTAGCATCAAACAAGCTAGTGCCGATCGTAAATTGCGATCGCACGGCCCAAGCACCTTGCGGGTCGCGCCGAATGTAGTCCTGTCCCAACTTAATTGCGCTCGTAGTGCTGACACCCTTGGACTCCTCGCGGATGCCAAAAGATACCGGTTCGCCAGCGACAAAAGTTCTGCCTGTCTGATAAGTAAAACCAGCAGACAAGGCAAATTCTTCGATCGGTGTTCTCCGCAGTGGCTGGCGGTAACTAACTTCAAATAAATGCGATTTTCCCGAAATATCAAAACTATCAAAAGGTTCTTGTACAATACTGTTGCGGTTCGGTGCCGCCCTCAATTGCAAAGTGCCGTTCATCGCATTTAGCGGCACGCGATAGCTGAAATCAAACACGTCTGAATCGCCGAGCGAGCGATAATAAGCCGCCGCAAGTTCGTCGCCATTTCCTGTTATATTGCGGTGCCGCAAACTAACTCCCAATCTTTCGGAACCGACACTGGGAGGCGAGTAATTGTCAATGCTGAAAGTAGGTTGAAACGGATTAGCTTCCAAGACTCGGACGATCAGAATGCTCTCGCCTTCATTCTCCCCAGCCCGCAGACTGGCTTCTACATTGTCAAATAAAGGATCGACTCGCAGCAGCCGGAGTTGGTCTTCTAATGAAGCTGTGCTTAAAGGCATTCCGGCACCGAGTCGAATTCGGCTGCGGATGTAACTCGGATGCAATCTTTTAGTTCCTTCTACCTCGATTCGGGCCAGCTTGCCTTCGATAACTTGAATTTGGACTACCCCTGTGGTGATAGTTTGGGGCGGCAAGACTGCTCTCGAAGTGATGTAGCCACGATTGAGGTAAATTTCGGTAATTTTGTCTGCGATTTGTTTGAGCTGTTCTAGGGTGGTAGAACGGCCTTCTAAGGGGTTGACTAAGGCATTAATTTCGTCTTGGCTTAAAATTGTGCTGCCAACTACTTGAATTTTCTGCACCTCAATTGGTGTATTCGGCAGCGTTGGGGGAACTGGCGACGGGGGCCCCGGCGCTACTGTTGGCGGTACTTGGGGAGGTTCTGGGGAAGGCTGCGGGGCCGGTTGCAGAAATCGATCGCGATTTGGATCGGGCTCCGTCGGCGGCGGTGGCAGGTTTGGAGGCAGCGAGGGTTGGTTCTGGGCTAAAACATGATTACAATCTAGCGGGTTCTGACATTGGCGATCGTTGTCAACCAGATTTGTTGGTTCGGGCAAAATGCCTGCACCACAAGCAGTTTCATCGATTGTGGAACAGGCATCTTGGCTGTTCTCGGCGGGGTTCGATTGTGCTTCTGGTTCAGGGTTGGTCTCAATAGAATCGGGAAGCTGATTTAAGTTTGTTGCTGTTTCATCCTGCTTGATTTCCAGTTTTTGCAGTGCTAATACTTGATTGCCCGTATCTGCTGAGTTGTCAGCGGCGACGGGCAACTGAGAAATATCGTTTGTTTGGGATATAGCTTTATTGGCATACAAGCAAGCCATCGGGAGCGCAGTTAGAAGTGAAATCCCCAACCGAAATAGTGCAATATTTGCATTCGGGCGCATAATTAATAATTTCTCTAAAATAAGTTTGTCGGCTGCTTGACTATGCCAGTTTATCATTTAGTATTAGGCTAAATTTGACCATCAAAATTTCCACCGTCCGGCTTTCAAGATGCCAGAAGTCCGAACTGCTGATCAGTACAAAAATTTTAATTTATTTAGGACGATCGACCAAAGAACCCGCAACAGCCAAAAATCATCTGTGGCGCTGCCAAATACCGCGCTCGAAACCGAGCTTTTCGTACTTGCTGCACCCCTCATACCATTTTAGATTTTAGATTTTAGATTTTAGATTTTAGAATTGGCAATGACTTATGGCTATCAGGGTTTGGGGCACGGGCCTACCGTTGCATTTTTTGCGTGAAGCTGGTATCGAATTATTTTCTTGTGATGGGTGTTAACTCACTTGCGACTAAGGGTTCTTGGGCTATTTTGCCGAGTTCGACTGAGTTCAACACTGCTGACCACTTGATCGCTAAACTGGCATCGCTGGGAGACTCGATACGCAATTGAGCTAGAGTTGCCAGGTACTCGTACCAAAGACTTTGTTGGGCGAAGATGCTGAGCTTGGTGAGATCGGGCGATCCATCCAACTCTGTTTTCACGGTTGGGGCGAGTGCGGTGCGGTTGATCCACCCGGAAACGAGAACATCATCTGTTGTATTTTTTGGGTTGCATTTGATAGTAAAGTACCATTGATAGTTTTTGCCAACTTCCAAGGCTGGCGAGTTCTCGTCGGAGCCGAGGCTGACACTAACTACACCTGCACGGCTAGTTACCATGCGAAAACTTTTTTTGTATAGTGTTTTGTCCCTTTCGTCTGCTAACTCAAACTGAACTGTTTTGTCGAGGGCTACGGGAAGGTAGTAGAAAAATGTCGGTTTTGCTGATATGGTTTGCCCCATAGTTGATTGGGGAATCAAGGCAGTTAAGGCAGTTGTGGCCGTGGGGCATTCTAAACCGCGGGTTCCTCCCCCTTCCCGCCTTCCAGGTACTCCGTCCTGCGGCGGTTGAAAGCTATTCCACGCGGCTCCCAATTGCTCGCTGTTCGGTCTACTTCCGCTTGCTTGGGCGGGTTGAACTGTTTGCCAGTTGAGGGGTAGCTGCGGTGGTGAGGCGCGCTGGACAATGTTTGCGGGGCTGTTGAGAGCCTCTGCTGGTATTAAAAAACTACCGGCGGCAACTGCCTCTAAAGACAGAATTAAGGAAAGAGCACCGATATTTAGAGCAGACTTCAAAGCCATGACGAACCTGCCTTCTGATGAACCTAGGAACTTTATCGCACGGTTTTATTCTATCCAAGGTTTTGACGGATATAGTAATCTGTTGTACTTAATTTATATCTTCAGGCAGATACGATTATTTGGGTCGCTCTGCTCAACATAGAATTCTCTGTCGCGTTTGTCAGTGGTAGCTTAGTAGTTATACTTACTTCCATTCACTGCAGCAGGTTGGGTTGAGCTTGTTAAACCCAACTTTGACAAAGACTAATATTCGGGGTCTTTTAACTCTAGCAAGAGGCTAAAACGCGTCTTGTCATAAAAACACCTGGTTGATGCGTCAGCCCTGGATATCAGGAAACTCGGCAATTTTGCTGGTGAAGCTCAAGCGATCGGCTACAAGTTACAAATCAGGTTTTCTGTACAATACCGGCAAGAAATTTAGCATGAATCTCGATTCACCTGTTCTCTCGGACAAACAGCCTTCGGGGCTGCGGATGGTAAGACCCATCGGAGTCTTGGCACTGCACGGCATTGCTTTTTTAGGAAATAGGTTGTTCGCTGTCGATCGCGCCGAAGGGCTTCTATTGGAGATCGATCGAGAAAGTGACAATACTACGGTTTTAAATCCTTATCAAACGGCTAAGTTTGCCGGCGCAACGGGGCTGGCTATTTCGGAAGATACTCTCTGGTTTGCGCGGGATGAGGATATTTGTTGCTGTCGGGGCGCAGTTCGGGACGGGGCGATCGCGGAACTCAAACCGGAACATTTTGTTTCACTTTCTTATCCTGCTGACGGGATTGCTGTTTGGAAATCTACGCTTTATGTGACTTGCCAGAGATTGGGAACGATTCTGGTTTTTGACCTAAAAACTGGTCGGGAAATTACTCGGTTTTACGCTCCCGGTATTGGGGTAGAAAATATCACAGTCCGGGATGAGGAAATTTGGGTTTGCGACAAGACTGAGCAAACTGTTTACTGTTTGGAACGGGGAACTGGGGAGATTAAATTTAGCGTTTTGACTCCCTTTGAGTCGCCTTCAGGTTTGGCTTTTCACAAGGATTCCGAAACCGGGGAAGAGGTTCTGTATGTGGCTTATGCCGGGGATGAACTTTACATCCGGGATGACCCGAATTCGGAAGATCCTTTTCAGTTGACTAAGCGCGATCGCACTTTTATTCAGCCTTTGTCTTTTCACTACAATGAAGCTGACCGCTACGCTTTGTCAAACGGTTTTTTGATGGAAATGTCTTATGTGGAGGAACTGTCTCCTCTCGATGAGGTAGAAATCGAAAATTTGGAGTGGCGGATTGCTTTGCCTTCGGAAACTCATCGGCAAAAGGTAAGGGAAATTACGCCGATCGGAATGCCTTTTACTGAGGAGATTCAGGAAGGGGAACGGGTGGCGGTGTTTAAGTTCGATCGGCTGCACCCTGGGGAACGCCGAATTTTTGGCTGGAAGGCTTTGTTAGAAGTTCGATCGATTAAGTATCAGTTGTCGCCTCGGGATGTCGAAAAGATTCCGAAGCTGTCGCCGGAGTTTGCAGCTAAGTATTTGGTGGATAATGACAATTTGGCGATGGACACGGAGATTGTGCGATCGGCTGCTGTGGCTGCCATTGGTTCGGAAACTAACATTCTCAGGCAATTGCTGAGCATTCGTAATTTTGTTTACGATCAACTTTCTTACGGAATTAGACCTCACATTGACACTCCCGATATTGTGCTGCGCCGTGGTATCGGTTCCTGCGGCGAATACGTGGGAGTCTTGTTAGCTTTGGCTAGGTTAAACGGGATTGCTTGCCGCACGATCGGGCGCTACAAGTGTCCGGCTTTTGCTGACAGAAAAGGTGTGTCGCTGGAGCCGGATTTCAATCACGTTTGGCTGGAATTTTACATTCCAGGTTTTGGCTGGGTGCCGATGGAATCTAATCCTGATGATATTCAAGACAGAGGTCCTTATCCGTTGCGATTTTTTATGGGTTTGGCTTGGTATCACGTAGAAATTGGCAAGGGAATTCGGTTTCAAAGTCTCACTAGCGGCGGTCTTCCTTTAAACAAGGAGGAGGTTTCCGTGGGAAGTCTGGCAATTAATCATGTGAGGTTTACAATTTTGTCAGAGTTGCCAGCAGTTTGACGAGAGTGTTAACAATTAACAGTTGGTCGTCAATATTCAACTGTTAATTGTTAACATTTTTCATCTAAAATCGAAAGTAGAAAATGTAAAATCAGAGGAAGAGGGGTTGTGGAATTTTCGATTGCTAATTTTCTCGTTTTAGTGGCTTTTGTACTGCTGGTGACGGTGACTGGCGGGGTCGCTTATTTGACTTCTGTTGAGTGGCGCGATCGCAGGCGGTTAGATAAGGCTAAACGAAAAAAAAAGTAGCTTTTTGGTGTTGACAAATTGCATCTTTTATGATAAAAAACAAGGCGACCAAACCAGGTCCCCTTGTTTTTTGATTTGAGGTATAGCAGAAGGAAGAAGGAAGAAGGAGGAAGCAACAATCGCAATGGTTTCAGCAAATTAAAAAGTCCTAACCGGCTTGGCGGTTGCTATATTTTCACCGCTGATAAAAGAAAGTTGGCTAACATAAATGTTGTAGGTTTGTAGTCAGGACTTGAGTCCTAGTAGTTTTATGAGGGATCGAGTCCTGACTACAAAACAATTTGATTGCAGTCATTCGATCGCACATAAGATGATTCACGGGCGGGACACGCCACAACAAACACAAGACAATAAAAACAGAGCAAAAAGGGGATTTGGGAGTTGGTGTTTTAAGTCCACTGTCTGAAAAATGTATTTTCTTGCCAAGCGGCGGCGGTGCGTTTTTCAAGTGCTGCCATTTCTGTTGTGTTCAGGGGTTGGAATGCTTGGGCGACTTTTAAGTTTTCTTCTAATTGCTTTACTGAGTCGGCAGCGATGACGCAGCAGTGCACGCCGGGAAGTGAAAGCGTGTAGCCCATTGCTTGGTGCATTCCATCTAAAACACCGTTCTCAAATAATTTGCCGTAAGCTGGTATTTTCATGGCTATGACACCGATATTTTTGGCTTTGGCAATTGGTAAAGCGCTGGTAACAAAGGAGCGCGGATGATGTTTTTCGGCGGCGTTGAGGGAGATTAATGTTGTGTCAAAAGGATAGCGCTCCCAGCCTTGCACAATGATAGCAGGTTCGTGGTGTCCGGTGATGCCGGAAAAACGAATTATTTTTTGCTGTTTGGCTTCTTCGATCGCCTTTATTGCTCCTTTGGCACTGAAAATTTGGTCTAATTCTGTTTGGAATGAGACGTGGTGGAGTTGCCACAAGTCTAGCCGATCGGTTTTCAATCTTTTGAGCGATTGCTCTAAGTCTCTCCACGCGCCGTCTCTGTCTCTGGCGGAGGTTTTTGTGGCTAGGAATATGCGCGATCGATATGGTGGCAAAACTTTGCCTAAGTTTTCTTCGCTGGGCCCGTACTCGGCCGCCGTGTCAAAATAGCGAATGCCTAGTTCGATCGCGCGTTCAATTTGCGCCGCCGCTTCTGCTTCTCTTCCCGGCTGCGACAGCGGTGTTTGTCCGGCCCCACCCAAACCGAAAATCGGCACTTTCACGCCGGTTTTGCCTAACACTCGTTCTGGCATTTTTACTGTGCCGGCCGCCTTGTTATTGGGTGCGGCTGCGATTTCCCGATCCTGCTGTTCGATCGCCTTAGCACCTGCAATGCCGCTGGCAACAGCTATACTGCTCAATATAAAATTGCGGCGAGTCTTTTTGCTGGTCATGGTTTCCGTATCCTCAGAATGTTTGAGTTGAGATTAACCAGAAAGTTAAATGAAGTCATCAGTCATTAGTCAGTAGTCAGTAGTCAACAGTTAACAGTCAACAGTCAACAGTCAACAATGCCCTTGTCAATTATCCATGCGCGAATCAGTTCGTTTATCTGTTCTGGTACTTCGTCGTGGGGACAGTGACCAGCTTTGATAAAGTGTTCTGTCAACTGAGGATAGTGTTTGCGAAATTTGGCGCTTCTTTCTGTGGAATTCATCCACGGATCGCCTTCTCCCCACAGCATTAGCAACCGGCAGTTTAATTGACTAAGTAATACGTCAATTTTTTCGCCTTGGGGTGTTCGGAATACGGAAGCGAATACTTTGGGGGCACCGGGATCGCAGGAGGGAAGGTAAATTTCTTCTACTAATTGGTCTGTGACGGCGCTTTGGTCGAGATAAACTTTTTCTAGGGTTTTCCGAATTGTCGATCGCTGGCGCACGTACTGGAACAGCAGAAAACTTGCCCAATCTTGCTGAAATAAGGTTTTAGCTACCGCAGATATGGCTTTTTGCAAGGGCGGGGCTTCGGGTGCGGGCTGCGGTTCGCTGAAGGGGCCGGCGCTGTTGATTAATATGAGTCCGGCTGCTGATTCGGGGCGCTGGGCTGCTACACACAAGGCGGCGTAGCCTCCGAGGGAGTTGCCGGCTAGTACGGCGGGCCGGCCGATGATGTTGGTGATAAAGTCGTGGAGTTGGTCGCGCCAGAGGTCGCCGCTGTACTGCAATTCGGGTTTTGCCGATCGCCCGAATCCGATCAGGTCGATCGCCCACACTTCAAAGTCTTTGCTTAGGCCGCTGATATTTTTGCGCCAGTGGTCTGTGGAGGCTCCAAAACCGTGAATTAACAGCAGGGGAGGCCGTTCTGGATGCCGATCGCTGGATCGAACGTAGTACACTGAATGGCCCCGCCACTGCCAGTAAGTGCCTGCTATAGGGGCTGTGGTGATGGTTGGGGTGGTTTGCATAATGTAAAGAAATAATTATTTACTTTAACTATTGTATCGCGATGCTCAGATTTATAAAGTTTGGCATCCGCCCCGGGGTTCCGCTAGCAAAGGATTCCTCAATGTAAGCGAGTTGAGAGCTGGCGATCTTCCGCACTCAGGATCAATAAGTTTTGTAACGAATATTGATTTTGTGAGGGGCGCAGCAATGGGAGATGTTTTGCCAGATCGCATTTCGGAAAATAAATCGGGTTTTGGCTGCAACATACCTAGGTATGATGATTTTGCTGTTTGGCGGCAAAAGCAAGTTCTAGGCGATGGCGTAAAGCAGCGGCTGCTAGGGTGGAGCCTCATTGGCGAGGGTGAAGGGATCGACTTTTTTATAGTTATTTCCGAGCTTTTCCAGGTGGGGATCGTTTGTTCCAGAGGTGTTGACGGCTTGGGGGCTGCAGCGAACCTAAGCGTTGCGAGTTGGCAAAAGCTGAAATCAAAAATTTCGTGACCGGGAAAAGTTATAAGTAGAATTACTGATGGTTCTCTGCAGAAGTTTCTCAGAATCGCAGAATATTTTGTGACGTTGTTTGCTGTTCTTAATTGCTTTGATACTCTAAGATAGAAGTAGAGCTGCGCCGCTCAATTAATTAGCATTTTGAATACTAGGGAGCCAACTATGCAGGGTGTGAACTTTATCCACCTGAAAGTTAGGGAGTTTTCTGAGTGATTGCTATTTCACCTCGTCCCGTCGGACGCAATTGGATTACGATTAGCTTCGCTTCTACTCTATACCTTTGTCCTATTTTGGATCTGCTCCTAGCAGAGGTGCCAGATTACTGGCAAGCGGAATTGCGGTTGGGGCTTCAAGAAGCTTTGGTAAATGCTGCTAAGCATGGAAACAAATTAGATCCCGGTAAAACTGTTGGAGTCCGTTTTTCGATCGTCCAAAACCAATATTGGTGGGTGATATCGGATGAAGGTTCTGGCTTTAAGGCTCCTTGTGGTTGCAACCTTTATACCGATGATTGCGACAGTCTCCTAGCAGAGGACGTTGCAGATAACTCTGGACTACCCCATGTGGAACAGGAATGTGGTAGGGGGTTGTTTATTCTCTACCAAATATTCGATCGGGTAGAGTGGAATTCTGAAGGTACGGAGTTACGGCTGTGCAAAGAACTTGCCAGTCGCTACCGGCTGCCTCGCTTGCGCTAGCACCGCTACTTGGCAGTAGTTTTCACCTCAGCTAGACCTGGAAATTTTTTCGTTATCGGGCTCAAGCTTGCAGTGAGAATTTGAACGCTATGGCTATTGATAGCTGATCATAATGCAAAATGTGAGTTTTGAGTTAAAAAAGTATAAATCTTTTGAACTCACAATCGCGCTGCTCGATCAAGCGGCGCGATTGTCTAAGTTTTGAGCGACTACTCAAGTCAAAACTCAAAACCGCGAAGCGTTACGAAGAACGAAGCAATCTAATTATTTGCCGTGGGTGGGACAGGGAGGAGCAGATATCGATCGATCCAGCCATCCTGCTGCTTGGTTTAAGCGCGGGAGAGCTTCTTCGGGCTGTTTTTTGAGCAAAAAGACCAAAGCGGCCGCAGCTTGCTCGCAGGCCCGCGCAGAACGGTTGCCTTTGAGGCGATGCCAATCTTTTTCGGGGATGGCGAGGCGCGCGGCGAGAGCTTGGGCTAGTTCTACCGTACTCAGCTCGTTGAGGTTGACAGTTTGGGTTGTTTGTGTAGTTTCAAGCATAATTGGCAATTATACGGATTTGGCTGCCGTTTCAGAATTTTAAAAATATACTGCATATAATAACAACTTAATTGGAAATCGGTTTTTTTTATTATTATTGTCAGGTTTGCAGATCGAAATGCCTCAACAGCAGTCAGAGTTAAATCCGGAAGAGCAAGAAAGTGAGTTTGTTCAAGCGATCGCAGCAGTTGAGCGATCGCTCGCAGCAGTCAAAGAACGGTACACTCAAATTCAGGTCGATCGACAGCGCCAAGTAGAACTCGGTCATCGGCGCGAAGAAATCCGCCAGTCGGGACGCCGAAATCCATTGCCCGAACTCAAAAAAGAATTGCGGGAAATTGAGCAAGAATTGGAAACTATCGAGTTGAATTTAGAAAGCAGCCTGTTTTCTTGGGGAAGCATAAAACAACCTTTTTGGCAAGCAGTTCGCTTTGGCGGACTTGGCATTTTGCTCGGTTGGATTTTGAAATCCTATGCAGGTTGAACTATGTTGAGATTTATGATTTTTTTCTTTACCGCAGAGGGCGCAGAGGAAGAGAAAAGAGAGAAATATGGTGCAAAATATTAAATAAACAGGAGTGGATATGACAACTCAACGAATAGCAGCAATTTTGCGCGCAGGTGAACCCGACGAAACTGTAACTGTTCAAGGTTGGGTTCGCACTAAGCGCGAATTGAAAGAATTTGCCTTTGTCGAAGTCAACGATGGTTCGGCGATGGCTAACTTGCAAGTAGTGATAAATTCAGATTTGCCAGACTTTGAAAATGTACTCAAACAACTGAATACAGGTGCATCTCTAGAAGTGTCGGGAGTCCTGGTAGCGTCTCCAGCAAAAGGACAGCGAATTGAGTTGAAAGCTTCACAAGTACAAGTTTATGGCGATGCAGACCCGCAAACTTATCCGCTGCAAAAAAAGCGCCATTCCTTTGAATTTTTGCGGACAATCGCGCATTTGCGGCCGCGCACAAATACCCACGGTGCTGTCTTTCGAGTCCGCAATGCTTGTTCGGCGGCGGTACACCAATTTTTTCAAGAACGCGGTTTTTTGTGGGTTCATACTCCGATTATTGCTGCTAGCGACTGCGAAGGTGCGGGGGAAATGTTCGCCGTTACCAACTTTGATTTAAAGAATGTGCCGCGCACAGATTCGCAAGAGGTTGATTATGCTAAAGACTTTTTTGGAAAGCGCGCCTATTTAACAGTTAGCGGCCAGTTGGAAGCGGAAGTTATGGCGATGGCTTTCGGCAATGTTTACACTTTTGGCCCGACTTTTAGAGCGGAAAATTCTAATACTTCGCGACATTTGGCGGAGTTTTGGATGATTGAACCGGAGATGGCTTTCTGCGATCTGCAGGGAGATATGGATTTGGCTGAGGCGTTTTTAAAGTACATTTTTAAATACGTTTTGGATCATTGCCCGGAAGATATGGAGTTTTTCAATGAGCGCATTGACAAAACGGTTTTGGCTACTGCTGAAAATATCATTAATAATCAGTTTGAGCGGATTACTTATACCGAGGCGATCGCACTTTTGGAAAAAGCCGACAAAAAGTTTGATTTCCCGGTAAGTTGGGGCTTGGATTTGCAGTCGGAACACGAGCGTTATTTGGCTGAGGACTTGTTTAAAAAGCCGACAATTGTCAGCGATTATCCCGTCGGGATTAAAGCATTTTATATGCGTTTAAATGAGGACGATAAAACGGTGCGAGCAATGGATGTTTTGGCTCCTAATATTGGGGAAATTATCGGCGGTTCCCAGCGGGAAGAAAGGCTGGATGTGTTGGAGCGACGAATGGAAGCCCAGGGTATGAATAAGGAGGAATTGTGGTGGTATTTGGATTTGCGTCGCTACGGTACTGTGCCTCACGCTGGCTTTGGTTTGGGATTTGAACGGTTAGTGCAGTTTATGACGGGAATGGGGAATATTCGGGATGTGATTCCGTTTCCGAGAGCGCCTTTGACTATTGATTTTTAGTTGAGGTTCGTAGTGAGGACTTTAGTCCGCATTCATGAAGGACTAAAGTCCCCACTACAAACATCTTAACTGGTTCCAAGGCTCCAGCCTGGGAACCTATATCCAGAGGCTCTGCCTCGCTTGGTAAAATGGAGGCAGAACCTCCCGGCGTTACCAGGCTGGAGCCTGGTAACGAGTAATCTAAAATATAAAATCTCAAATGGTATGAGTTAATGGTTCTTAAAATCTTATCAAGTTCCACAACACCAAATGTCACTTGGGAAGCCTTACCAGCCGACTTTGTATTACCCGACGATCCTGTGGAAAATATTCAACAACCACCCCTTGCGGCCGCTCTCACCGATGCTCTGGGAGCCGCTGGACGCATTCAATCGATCGCCCTTATTGGTTCCAATTTTGGACTGGTAGCGACTGTAAATAAGCAGATTGTAGTCAAAGCACCGGATTGGTTTTTCGTGCCGCAAGTGCATCCAGTTGCTGAGGGGACGATTCGCCGGAGTTACACGCCGAATCTGGAGGGTGCGCCGGTATCGGTGGTGATGGAGTTTTTGTCTAATGAAGATTACAGCGAATTGTCGGTGCGATCGACTCCTCCCTATGGCAAGCTCTACTTCTACGAACAGATTCTGCAAGTGCCCACCTACGTTACCTACGACCCCTACGAGCCCAAGCTGGAAGTGCGGTATCTGCAAAATGGAGCCTATGAAACGCAGGCTGCTGATGCTGAGGGACGGGTGCGGATTCCAGAGTTGGATTTGTGGCTGGGGATTTGGTCGGGGGAACGGCTGGGGCAAACTATGAATTGGCTGCGTTGGTGGGATTCGCAGGGAAATTTGCTGCTGTGGAGCTCGGAACAGGCCCAACAGGAACGGCTGCTGGCTCAACAGGAACGCCAGCGGGCGGAGGTATTGGCGGCAAAGTTGCGCGAGTTGGGTGTCGATCCCGATCTGCTGACATGAATCGGGCGATCGGGCAAATCGCTACTCAATCCAAATTGACCGTAGGGCACTTCAAACCCAGGATTACTGCTTGAATGCGATCGGGTTGAAATTGGTATTATAGCGCGATCGCTTACCAACTAAGCATTAATTATATCGGCCAGATCGGGGGAAAGAAAGAAGTGGGGAAATAGTAAAGTCTCTAAATAGTGAAAGTTTATTCCATAAAGTTTTTTAATTTCTTTGATTTGTCCAATAATCTGCTCCTTATTGATACTATGATTGCTTTTAATTCCCACAATCATTATATTCTTACTCGTATGTTCAGCAGCTATAAACTCAAAAACCTTAGTTTTATAGCCAGACAATTCAAGTAAAAGCGCTCTTAATCCATCAGTAACTATTTCCGATTGCCTCTCCAGCAAAATACCAGACTTTAAGAGATCCTTCAAAACCATATTCGGATGAATTTGTTTCCTAACTTGCTTGTGGCAGCATGGTGCTAGGATGATTAAGGAAGAATCAGACTGTATCCCTTTATAAATTGCATCATCTGTTGCAGTATCGCAGGCATGAAGTGCGATGGTTATGTCTGATTTTTTGGCGCTATAGTTACTGATATTTCCTTGATTAAAATGTAACATTTCAAAATTAACTGATTGGGCAACAGAGTTACAAAAATCCACTAAATGTATTCTGCTTTCTATACCAATAACCGATGCTTCCTTGTCTAAAATATTGTTCAGAAAATCATATATTGCGAAGGTTAAGTATCCCTTTCCTGAACCCATGTCAACTACAGAGATATGACTTTTTTCTGCCAATTCTGATGATTCAACTAAGCCATGTATGATTTCCACAAACTTATTTATCTGTCTGAACTTATCTTCCATCGTTCTTACGACATTCCCTTGACTATTGGTAATGCCTAATGCTCTGAGATATACATTATTTTCTGATTCAATATACCGTTTCTTCCTACGGTCGTGTTGCTGCGGAGTCGTATCAACAGGATTGGTAAAGGTGGGCTTAATAAAATTAATTTTAGGTTTTTTATTTTTGCCATATTCAAGTTGAACATCTTGCTCGATCGAGAATAATCTAATACTCATAAATTGACTGCCAATCAGGGTTTTGATTAAATTTAATCCTTCTTCGATTGGGTGATTTTTGACTATTTCCTTAGTTTTATAACTATAGGTTAAAGAAAGCTTTATGCTTGCTTTTAATTCTACAATTCTCACAATAATTTTAGTTAAACCGTCTTCTCCTCCTCTATACTTCCCTAAAGTTAATCTGATGAATTCTTGATTTTCTATACTAGAACCTAGAATTAACTCGAATTGCTCTTGTGTGGTTATATTCATTATATTACAATACGGTTCACTTAACATATTTATGCCCCGGAGATCCCCTTAAATCCCCCTTAAGAAGGGGAGTAGGGGTTGACTTTGAGGGCATTCTGATCCCACCCCCTACTCCCCTTTTTAAGGGGGGTTAGGGGGGATCGTCTTAAGTAAACCGTATTGCATTATATTATTCATTAGCCGTAAGGTTCGCCATCGAAAATTTACCAATTAGATTCACAATCTCACAGTGACGCACCACACAATAGTCTGGTGCGTCACAGGAATCATCGATTAAGTAGCCGAGGGAATTGTGATATCAACAGATTGCACTTTTACCGAAGTTCCCAAACTCGATAACGGCGGTTCAATTGCCGTACTATTTCCCACTACTAATGTTACCAGATTCTCCGGTTTCAAATAAGTCTTGGCTACGCGCTGCACGTCGGCAATTGTTGCTGCTTCGATGCTGCGGCGGTAGCGAAAAATGAAATCCTCGGGATAACCGTAATATTCGTAGCGAATTAATCGCGACAAAGTTTGACTGGGATTTTCAAATTTGAAGATGAAAGAATTGAGGGTGGAATCTTTAGCAAAAGCTAATTCTTCGGCGGTAATTGGTTCGGTGCGGATACGATCGATCTCTGCCCGAATTGCCTGGATAAACGGTACTGTAGCGTCCGATCGCGTTTGGCCTCCTGCGACAAACACCCCCGGATAGTCAAACCTCGGACTCCAAGCCGCGTATACTGAATAAGCTAAGCCTTGGCGCGATCGCACGTTATTGAACAAACGGCCACCGAAACCGTTCAAAACCCCGTTCATTACGTCCAAAGCACCGTAATCTGGACTGCTGAGCATTCCGCCCAAATGTCCCATTTGCACGTAACTTTGACTTAATTGCGGCTGATTTACCAAAAATATGCCACCTTGATTTGCCGGCGATACCGTTGGTAACGGCGGCACTTCTGCACTTTGACTCGGTTGCCAGTTGCCGAATTTTTCCTCGACGAGCGCTCGCATTTTAGCTGTATCAAAGTCCCCAGAAATACCCAAGATCATATTCTTGGGATGGAAATATTTCTGGTAGAAACTCACCAAATCGTCGCGGGAAATATTGGCGAGGGTTTTGTATTCTACCGTGCGCGCGTAAGGACTGCGATCGCCATAAATTAACTTTTGAAACTCGCGGCCGGTAATATCGTTAGGATCGTCATTGCGGCGGGCGATCGCACCTTGAGTTTGCTTCTTCGCTAAATCCAACTTTTCCTTAGCAAATATTGGCTCCCGAATCACTTCCGCAAATAAGTCAAACACGGGTTCCAAATCTTCAGCTAAAGCACTAAAATTAGCGGTACCGGAACTAACATCAATTCCCGTTTCTACCGAAGCTGCTTGCTGTTCTAGCAACTGATTTAGTTCATCAGCCGTATGCCGGGTCGTGCCGCCAGTTCGCATCACTTCTCCCGCCAAACTTGCCAGTCCGATTTTATCAGCAGGTTCAAAGCGCTCGCCCGTGCGAAATAGCGCCGTTCCCCCGACTAACGGGAGTTCCCGGTCTTCCATCAGATACACCCGGATGCCATTTTTCAGCTCGAAGCGAGTATATTTAGGTAATTTAATTTCGGGCACCGCCGGGAAGGTTAATTCGTCGTAGTGTTTCGGTGCAGCCGCAAAGGAAGGTAACAAATTAAACGTGCCAAGTGAAACAGTAAAAAAGCAAAGCGATAGCAGAAATAACTTTACTTTTTTCAGTCTCAATTTAGTCCTTTTCATTCTTTCTCCAATGTTTCCTATTGTGATGATTCTAAATCGAGGCAGAGCCTTTGGATGTGCGTTCCCAGGCAGAGCCTGGAAACGAGTGTTTCTTCCTTCTTCCTTCTTCCTTCTTCCTTCTTCCCTCTTCCTTCTTCCTTCTTCCTTCTTCCTTCTTCCCTCTTCCTTCTTATTACAGTGGCAAAAGCTTACCAATCGTGCGATTTTCCGGGCGGAAAGTTGCCTGAGCGACACGCTGAATGTCAGCGGGAGTAACAGCCGCGATCGCATCCAATTCCTTGAACAAATTTCGCCACGAACCGGTGTTTACTTCATAGTCCACCAGCGCAAATGCCATGCCCATATTAGAATTGAGCGATCGCAACAAATCGGCTCTCGCCTGAGTTTTCACGCGCTCCAATTCCAAAGCAGAAACCGGCTCAGTTTTCAGGCGCTCGATTTCCTTGTTCAAAGCTGCCGCCACCTCATCAACCGTGTGGCCCGGAGCAGTTTGAGCGTAAAATAACATCAAATTCGGATACTTTTCCCCCGGATAACCGCTGAAACCTTGAGCAGCCAGCGCCAATTGCTGTTGTTCTACCAAAGATTTGTAGAGCCGAGAAGTGCGACCATCGCTGAGCAAAGAACCAATCATTTCATAAACCGCATTGTCGGGATGATTCATCGCCGGCCGGTGGTATCCTTCCAAATACCAAGGTTGAGTTTGTAATTTCAGCGTCACTTCCTTAGTTTGCGTTTGGGGAGGTTCGACAATCTGCAATTCTGGAGGCGCTGGTTTCGCCTTGTAACGGCCGAAATAAATTTGAGCTAGTCGCTTCACCTCCGAAGCTTTCACGTCTCCTACCACCGCAACAGTAAGCTTGCTGGGGACGTAGTGAGTCTCGAAAAAATTCTGCACGTCGCTGCGGCTGAGGTTTTTAATGTCTTCAGCGTAGCCAATTACGGGGCGGCGGTAGGGATGAGCAGAGAAAGCTTTGTTGGCAAAAAGTTCAACCATTTGTCCGATCGGAGAATTCTCCGTTCGCAGCCTGCGCTCTTCTAAAATTACCTGTTTTTCTTTGTAAAATTCCCGAAATACTGGTTCTAGAAATCGCTCTGATTCCAGCGACATCCACAGTTCTAACTTATTAGCTGGAAGGCTGTAAAAATACATTGTGGCGTCGGTGGAAGTAGCGGCATTTAGTCCGACTCCACCTGCTTGTTCCACTATTTTGCCGAGTTCGTTGCGCTTGACAAATTGCGAAGCTTCGGCTTCAACTTTGTCAAATTCTGCTTTTAATTGGGCTACTTCTTCAGTTTTGCCGCTAGCCTTGGCTGCTTGCATTTGCTCGAAGAGTTGGTCTTGTTTTTCTAGCAGCGGCTTTTCGGCTTGGTAGTCGGTAGTGCCGATTTTTGGCGTGCCTTTGAAGGCTAAATGTTCGAGATAGTGAGCGACACCTGTTTTACCGTCGGGTTCGTTTGCCCCACCCACATCGGCGTGAATCAGAAACGATGCTACAGGCGATCTGGGCCTTTCGAGTACGATGAATTTCATGCCGTTGTCGAGCTTAAATTCGCTGACTTGGCTGATTACTCGATCGAGCGACGGTTGAACAGAGACTGCTTGGGAGCCACTAGCGGCGTTGGGGCGGGCGAGGGCGATTTCGGGAGAAATTCCCCACCACAGCAGTACAGCGGCCAGTAGGGAGGCGATGAATCGAGTTTTGCGATCGGGCGCTTCCCTACGGGATAGCTTCGCTTCACGGGGTTTTTGGAACTGCGGGGTCATTCGATTTGCGATTATGGATTTGGGATTGTCAAACAAGAAAATGTTTGTGCTCGGCGGTCAGAGATTCTTTTCTAAGGATAAAGATTTTTGGGGGCATAAGCGATCTGTTGCGTCGCAGATGTTACGCTGATACAGCAAATCTCAAAAAGGGTCTGGAGCCCGGCGAGGAGTTTTAAGTTTGGAATCAAAGCCGCGCACAACTTAAAACTTAACATTATTTAGCCCTTCAGTCCCGACCCCGTAGTTCCAAGTCGGAAATTACCGATTCCAAAGCCATGCGAATTTTTAATCAGTCTCCTCCTTCTGAAACAGAAACCAAGAAGCGGATTTTACAAGCCGCCCAGCGGTTGTTTGCCCGCAGCGGATACGACGGCACGACAACTCGCGATTTAGCAGCAGCGGCGGGGGTGGCCGAGGGTACGCTATTTCGGCATTTTGATAATAAAAAAGCGATTTTGATTGAGGTGGCGACGGAAGGATGGGTTGAGTTGCTGACGGATTTGCTGACAGAATTGAGCGAGATGGGCAGTTACAAAGCAGTGGCTCAGGTGATGCGGCGACGGATGCTGAATATCCGCGAGAATAGCGACATGATGCGGGTGTGTTTTTTGGAGGCGCAATTTCACCCCGATTTGCGCGACAGAATTCAGTTGGAAGTCATCGGAAAAATGAGCGATGTGGCTGAGGCTTTTTTTGAAACGGCGATGGAAAAAGGAGTTTATCGAAAGATGAATCCGAAGATTGTCGCTCAGGTATTTTTGGGAATGTTTGCAGTCGCGGGTTTCAGTCAAAATACAATTATGGAGCCGAATGCTTCTCCGCAGGAAATGCAGGAAATGGCCGAAGGACTCGCTGATATTTTTCTGAATGGGGTTTTGCTGAAAGATGAATAATTAGGGCAACAGGGAAAAGTTGTTATGGGCAAAGTTTTGCACTATTCTATTCGGCCACTAACCCAGGAAGACGAGCATTTTCTGTGGCAAATGCTGTATGAAGCGGCGCACGTGGCAGAAGAAGGTGAATCAACGGTGCAAGCGGTTGTGAATCATCCTTTAATTGCGAAATATGTCAAGAATTGGGGACGTGCAAACGATCTGGGCTTCGCAGCAATCGAATTGAACGGGAGCCAGCCAGTAGGAGCCGCCTGGCTGCGTTTGTTTACAAATGATGACAAGGGGTTTGGCTGGGTTGACGATACTATCCCGGAATTGGCGATCGCCGTTCTTCCAGAATATAGAAATCAGGGTGTAGGAACGCAGTTGCTGGATCGTTTGTTGTCAGCAGCGAAAGTCTCTTATCGATCGGTATCCCTGAGTGTCAGAAGCTCGAATCGAGCCCTGAGTTTGTACGAGCGATCGGGATTTAAAGTAATTGACGGAAGCGAGACAATCAACCGCACAGCAGGGACATCATTCACGATGAAAGTTAATTTTGATTAAGTGAATTATTACTCTATAAATTCGTACATTTGCTGTACCCAATTCTCCCGATTATCCTGCCATTCATCCGTCACTACTTCCCAAGTTGTATTGCTCTCAAGTTCCAGCAATAGACTTGATACTTCTTCCAGCGTCGATGCTATATGACATTCTTGTACCCAACTTTCACGGATCACTTTCCAGAGACTTTGTACCGCTTCTCGCTGAAAATTGGATTCTAATTCAACTAGCAATTTGGCTAGGTGTTGTTCGTCACTTGCTGCTGACACCTCGCTCATCCAACACTCACGACGTTCTTTCCATTCTTCCCTCACTGCGTCCCAGTTTAGGTGGGATTGAAACTCTAACAGTAATTGATTTAGTTCTACCATATCAAGTTTTTTCTTGTTTGCAGTTTGTGCTATAATGGTACAAATTTTATTGATTTAGACTGTTGGTTTTTTATAATGAGCGATGTGGCTGAGGCTTTTTGGGAAATGGCTCAGGTATTTTTGGGAATGTTTGCAGCCGCGCCCTTCAGTCAAAATACGATTATGAAGCCGAATGCTTCTCGGCAGCAAATGCACGAAATGGCTGAAGGACTCGCTGATATTTTTTTGAATTGGGTTTTGCA
Source organism: Microcoleus sp. AT3-A2 (assembly GCF_036705685.1). Taxonomy (NCBI): domain Bacteria; kingdom Bacillati; phylum Cyanobacteriota; class Cyanophyceae; order Oscillatoriales; family Microcoleaceae; genus Microcoleus; species Microcoleus sp. AT3-A2. The sequence goes on along the minus strand of NZ_JAUBVF010000002.1, from coordinate 11,093 downwards.
GAAAGATGAATCATTAGTCATTAGTCATTAATCATTAGTCATTAGGAAATTTTTGAGCCTGAAAACGCAATATCTACAGGCTCTGAGTCGTCGAAACTACTGGTTAAAATTGTGCATTTGCTGTACCCAATCCTCGCGATTCTGCTGCCATTCATCAGCCATAGCTTCCGAATTTATATTGGTTTCAAGTTCCAGCAATAAACTTGATACTTCTTGAACAATCGATGCTCCCAGACATTCTTCTACCCAACTTTCCCGACGCTCTTGCCACTGAATATCCACCGATTCCCACTGCAAGTTAGATTCCAATTCAACTAGCAATTCTGCTAGATATGTCAGGTTAACTGATGCTGCCGCATCGCTAACCCAACTTTCCCGGCGTTCTGTCCATTCTTCTATAAGTCCTTCCCATTTGAGGTTGCTTTCAAGCTCTAACAGTAACTGATTTAGTTCTACCATCTTAAATGTTGGGTTTTTTGTAGTTTATGCTACAATTATACCAAAATTTTCACTCAACAGAGTGTTAAGTTTCTTTTTAGATTGCGGTCGCAGTGAAACTACAGAATAGATAACTGAAGAATGAGCGATGAATTTACTTTAGATATGCTAGACATTCCCAGCGGTTGGAGCCGGGGCGAAGGTGACTGGACTGGAGTGGCGGCGGCTCTTGCTAGAGGGGAAACTGTCGAAGTAATTCAAGAAGTTGGTTCTACTTTGTGGCACAACATCCTGCCCGAAAAACATTCTTTGTATTGGGAAGGGGAAAATCTATCAACTATCAAAGCCCGAATTTGGATTAGTTTCACGCAGAGAAGATTTTCGCCGGAATCTGCTTTGCCAAAGGTTCAGTGGCATCCGAGAGTGTTGTGGGTAGGGATAGGTTGTGAACGCGGAACAGGGCGAGAATTAATCGAAACTGCGATTCAAAATGTATGTCGCGCTAATCATTTAGCGGAAAGTGCGATCGCAGGTCTTGCTACAATAGACACTAAAGCAGGTGAAGTCGGCTTGCTGGAACTTTGTCAAGCGCGAAATTGGCCGTTAAAAACCTTTGCTGCTGACATTTTAAGTTCCGTAGAAGTCCCCAATCCTTCAAATATTGTAGTCAAAGAAGTCGGCACGCCCAGCGTAGCAGAAGCTGCGGCACTGTGTGCGATCGAACTGATATCTTGTACCGTTCTCAACAACAGGCAAGATGCCTGTTCCACAAAGAGTGAATCTGGTTGTGGGCTGGGTATCCTACCCGCCCGTGAAAGGCTTTTAGTCCCTAAACAAATATTTCGCAACAAAAATCCCCCCCTTTCACAAGGAGGGGTTAGGGCGGGTTCTGCCGTAACAGTAGCGGTTGCAGTTTGCCCGATCGAATATCCGGGATAATGTATTACTGAGACAAAGTATCGGCATTAACAAATCGACCGATCAACCCAGAAACGAATGACAACACAATGGAACCCACCAAAGCCGGCCAAAAACCGCTAACCACAAAGCCGATATTGAACGCAGCCGCTAACCAGGAAGCCAGGGAAAGCGAAATTGCATTCACCACAAACAAAAACAAACCTAAAGTAATAATGGTCAAAGGCAGCGTCAGCAATGTAATAATCGGTTTGACAACCGCATTCACCAATCCGATAACAACAGCAGCCAGCATCGCCGCCGGAAAGCTAACCACCGCCATACCTGGTACAATGTTAGCGGTAATTACCAGCGAAACTGCGGCTACTATCCAAGTTAAGAAAAAACTTAGCATATCTTTTTTTCCATCTCCATCACTCTTAATTCAGATTTTAACTGTTTAGTCGATCGACCAAAGTTCGGGATACACTACGAAATATCCACCTTGCGAGAATATCAGATTTATGAAACTCCGGCAACTAGCAGCATTGCTCTTGGCGCTAACTATCTTCATTCTGCCGCAGCCAGCGCTGGCTCAATCTAAATATTACGCTCCGCCGTTGTCCTTTAGCAACGCCGAACTGACAAGACGCGATTTTTCTGGTCAAATGCTGCGGGCCGCTGAGTTTTCTAACGCTAATATGGACTTGACTAATTTTTCTAATGCCGATTTGCGGGGAGCAATTATGAGCGCTTCGGTGATGACTCAGGCGAATTTGCACGGCGCCAATTTAACTAATGCAATGATAGATCAAGTTAAATTTACCAAGGCAGATTTAAGCGATGCAGTTTTAGCGGAAACAATTTTGCTGCGTTCTACTTTTGAGGGAGCTGATATCACCGGCGCTGACTTTACCGACGCAATTATGGATGGCGCACAAGTTAAAGAATTGTGTACAAAAGCCAGCGGTATTAATTCGCAAACTGGGATTTCTACTCGCGATTCTTTGGGATGTCGCTGATATCATCTCCGGTCAATTACTGATGATTGTTTGTTGGGTGGGGGCGGGTTTTTGAGATTGTTTGTTTGGGGCGATTATGGTTGGTGGAACCCGCTACAAAACCATATTTGGTAGGGGCGGGTTCCACCAAAAAGATATAACGATTACCAACAATTTAGATAAACCCGCCCCCACACCACGAATAATTCACTTTGCTTTTTTCTGAGCAGCCGCATAATGCTCACTCATTAACTGATTAACTTCGGGATTGTAAATCCGTAGATAATTCCAGTAATTCTCAAACACCGATTTCACGTATCCTTTCGTTTCAGGAAAAGGAATCTTTTCCGCAAAAGCATCCGGGTCACTAAAATTAAACCTCTTCAACCAATCTGCTACTGCATTCGGCCCAGCATTGTAACTCGCAACAGCTAACATCGAGTTATTCTTGTACTCGTCGTGAGTGTGATCCAAATACCACGTACCGAGTTTAACGTTGTCGTCCACATTCTCCAATGAATACTTTTTGAGGCTGATTTGTTGAGCAACCCAAGCTGCTGTTTCCGGCATTACTTGCATTAAACCGGTAGCGCCAACTGATGATTTGATGGAGGGCATAAACCGGGATTCTTGCCGGATCAATGCGGTTACTAATACTGGATTTATTGTGCGTTCTTTTGACCACTTGACAATGGTTTCTAAGTAAGGAAAAGGATAAAGTGCTTGCCAATAAATCGGTTGCTGTCTGAGTTCGAGGTATTGAGTTCTATCATCGGGTTTATCGCGCTGCCGCAAACTCCCAACCATCCACAAACCGTCTAAATTGTCTCCGACTGCAACTCGCATTAAACCGTCGGTAAACTGTTCGGCAATACTTGGCTCTACGCGGTCGATAAATTCTATTTGCCACAGCGTCCAAGCATCTCTATCTTGACCTAATTGATAGAGTTCTTTCAAAGCAGGAGAACCTGCAGTGGGTTCGGGGCGCTGAGGCGGCCGCGCTACATTGGGAGACAAATCTCGGACTGTGGTAAAGTCGCCTACGGGCCAGCCGAGAAGTACAGCCGATCGCCATGCAAAATATGATTCGGGATAGCGTAAGATAGTGTAGTCAAATGCAGTCTTGGCGTCTTGTTGGCGGCCGAGTTGCTGTGCCCATTTCCCGACCCAAAATGCTGCTTCTGGAGCTTGTTCGCTGTCGGGATTGTGGGTGGTTAATTCTCTCGCCCACTGCCAAGCTGATTTTAAATCTCCGCCTTTGGCATACTGCTGGGCGATCGTCCACCGCAGTTCGCCTGCCTTATCAGAATTGTTGTATTTTGTCAATAGCAATTTGCGGGTATCTGAGGCGGATTGACCACTGCGTGCTTTGTCGAGAAGTTGGGATTTATCTAACAAAGCTTCGGGGGCATAATTGGGGAATTTGCTAATAACTCGATCGAGGAAAACGATCGCATCCTTTGGCTCGCTCAGCCGCGACAGCCGAATTAAACCCAAACCAGTATCTTCGGCATCAGGAAACTCGCGCACTAATTCTTGATAGGCAATTCTCGATTCCGGGATTTTTCCGTCGAGCCACAAACCGCGAGCTTTGCGGTAAAGATTTTTGGCGTTGCGGGGAGCTTTCCCGTAAGCAATAGCTCCTTTGCCATAATCTTGTTTTTCCCAATAACCAAAGGCAATTTCTTCCCAATCTTCCGGTTTCAAACCGGCGCTGTTTCGCTGCACCAGTTGTTCCAAAATTGTCCCGTAATCTTTGACATAATGACCGTATTTTGCTACGAGCAGCATTAACTGCGGCTGATTAGGGTTTTCTTTTAACTTGCGGAGGGCAATTTCTACGCTGCGGGGATGACCAGGAAATTCACTAATTGCCTGTTGCCAATATTCCGGTTTTGACTTGCCTAAAACATATAAAGCTTCCGCTGCTACTGGGTCGCTCGGATAGTTTTTGAGTAGTTCCTGCCAAGCTTTTTGGACTTTGCCTTTGTCGCCGCTCAATTGGTAGGCTTGGGCCCTTTTTAGGGCAATGTGAGCAGCTAAAACCGGATATTCTTGCTCTAATTTGTCCAATAATTTTAATGCTTTGGCGGCATTTCCTTGCTGGATTAAATCGCTGGCCAGCAGGTAGCGGGCACGGCTTTGAGGGGAGATTTCCTGCTGCGGGTTCGTACTTGCAGACTGAGTGGTTGCGAGTTCAACTAATTTCGCCGATCGCTCGCTCGGTGATAGCGATACCAACATCTTGACTTGCGATTCGGAATTCGCTGCATTCAGGGGCTGCTGAGCCTTCTGGGATGAGCCCAAACCCATCAATTTCATCGCAGCAACCAAAGAGCCGATCGCAATAACGCAAACTGAAACGCTTATTAAAACAGAAAATCGGGCCCGGCGTCGTTTTAGCATGGGAAAATTTAAGAGAATAACAATAGATAACCGATCGTTTGTCAAGAGCCCTCAGAGGCAGGATGGATGTTCTACGCCATCACAGGCAGGATGCCTGTTCAACGAGAAATAAATGTTAATAGTGGGGCAAAAACGGACAGCCGACCCCCAAACAGATGATTGAGATTTGTGGAAGATCCGATCGCAGGCGGACTTGGCTGATATAGTAGCAGAATTTATTTTGATGTGGAGCCGAAAATTTGTGCGATCGATCTATTTACCCGCACCAACGAAAAACCACAAACCACCCACTGCAAAGTACAATCAAAAATCTAAAATCTAAAGTGTAAATCAAAACATGGAATTTCTAGTCACCGATACGCCCCGCTCTGTTTGGACAGGAGACGCCCTGGCAATTGGTCTATTTGAGGACGGCTTGGAACTCACCGGCGAGCTGGCACAATTAGATGAAAAGCTTGCAGGTACTTTGAAAGAGCTGCTACTGGAAGTAGATTTTAAGGGCAAAGTGGGCACGAGCGCCATCACCCGCGTCGGCGGCAATAATCCCATTCGCAAAATTGCGATCGTCGGTTTGGGCAAAACAGAGGACTTAAAATTAGACACCGTGCGGCAAGCTGCGGGCGTTTGCGCCAAGTTAGCCAAAAAAGAGAAATGCAAAACCCTCGGAATTAGCTTTCCGGTGTGGAAAAACGCGCCGGATTCTACAGCCAGCGCCATCGCCGAAGGTGTAGAACTCTCCCTGAATCAAGACAACCGTTTCAAATCGGAAAAGGAAGACAAAAGCCCGCAACTCGAACAAATTCATTTGCTTGGTTTTGCCGATACCGAAAGTGCGATCGCCCGCGCCCGCCAAATCACTGCCGGAGTCATTTTAGCACGGGAATTAGTCGCAGCGCCGGCAAATTTTGTCACCCCGATTACCATGGCAGAAACTGCTCAAAGTCTAGCTGCCGAATGCGGTTTAGAATTAGAAATATTGGAGCGGGAAGACTGTGAAAAACTCGGCATGGGAGCCTTTCTCGGCGTAGCCCTAGCATCTGATTTGCCGCCAAAATTCATCCACCTAACTTACAAACCCGAAGGCACACCGCGCCGCAAAATAGCAATTGTGGGCAAAGGATTGACCTTTGATTCTGGCGGTTTGAACATCAAAGGTGCGGGCAGCGGCATTGAAATGATGAAAATAGATATGGGCGGCGCTGCGGCTACTTTGGGAGCGGCAAAGGCGATCGGACACATCAAACCCGATGTGGAAGTTCACTTTATCAGCGCCGTCACTGAAAACATGATCAGCGGCCGCGCCATGCGCCCTGGAGACATCCTTACAGCTTCCAACGGCAAAACAATTGAAGTCAACAATACCGACGCTGAAGGTCGTTTAACCTTGGCTGATGCTTTGGTATTTGCTGATAAACTGGGAGTTGACGCGATTGTCGATTTAGCAACTCTCACCGGGGCCTGCGTCATTGCTTTAGGCGACGATATCGCGGGTTTGTGGAGTCCTCAAGATAGCGTCGCCGCCGAAATAGTCGCCGCCTCAGAATTGGCAGGCGAAAAATTTTGGCGAATGCCGATGGAAGAAAAATATTTTGAGGGCTTGAAAGCATTGCACGCCGACATGAAAAACACAGGCCCACGTCCCGGTGGTTCGATTACGGCGGCGCTATTTTTGAAGCAGTTTGTAAAGGATACTGCATGGGCGCATTTAGATATTGCCGGCCCGGTTTGGACTGACAAAGAAAATGGCTACAATGGCCCTGGGGCTACCGGTTTTGGAGTTCGGACTTTGGTGCATTGGGCGCTGGGCGGCGCTTAATTGTGGATTTCCAGCCCAAAAATTGAGATTTTCTCTGCGTTAAAAGTTTGTTAGTCCATCTGTGAGCCAGGGGTTTTTAACCCCTGGCTCACTGCCTAAGTAATCTAAAAGAAAATTTAATAGCGATCATTAACAATTTAAATGTTTCTGAAGCAATCAGTAGGCGAACCTATGTATTCCGTGACAGGGAGCAACGTAAGCGTTGCTAGCCGTGACGCTCACCATTGCTCATATTTGAGAAAAGCTTCGTTCTCAGGGCGCCACCTCGACAGTTTTGACATTTCCTGAAAAAATAGCTGTTTCATAAATGAAAAAAGTATATAATTATGTAAATATTTCACTAGCCGAAATCAAATAATTAGATTTGATCGGATTTGCATTGGTACAGATAATTTTTTTCTTGAACTTTATGCAAGAACAATTAACAATTTTTTTTTCCACACTTGCTGTATCTTCTAGACTCGCCTGCAACGTGGTACCGGAGTTGCGACTGTACGCTGTTTTTGACTCGCTGACGGCACTGGCTTATTGCTCGATCGCCCTATCTTTAGTTTATTTTACCCGCCAAGGTTCTCACCGCAAGATTTTCCTGCTGTTTGCGGTTGTTTTTTTTGCCTGGGGTGCGGCTAAATTGACGGAAGTTTGGACGCTTTGGCATTCCATATATTGGCTGTCGGTAACTCTCAAAGCTACAAGTGCTTTGATTTCTTGGCTTTTAGCCGCAATCGCCCTCGCCCTCATGCCGAAAGCACTTGCCGAGTCTGGTTTCAATCAAAAAGAAAAATTTCAACAACAGTCGTTAAAACAGGTAGAAGAAAATCACCACCCGCATGATATAGAGAAAGGAGAATTGGCAAAACAATCGCTCAAGTTTTATCCTTCAGATACGATTGTTGATCGCACTTTAGCTCTCAATTCGCTTAATGAACAGTTAGAAAAAGAAATTGCCGATCGCCACCGGGTTGAGGAAAAGTTGCAACTGACTCAATTTGCGATCGACCGATCGGCAGATGCGATATTCTGGATCGGGCCCGACGGTAAATTTGTGTACGTCAACGACGCTGCTTGCACTTCATTGGGATATTCTGCAGCAGAATTGCTCTCGATGACCGTGCACGACATCAATCCAGATTTTCCCCAAACTGCTTGGAGTTTGCACTGGAAAGTCTTAAAACGATGCGGTTCGGTTAATATTGAAGTTCACCACCTCACTAAGTACGGTCGCATCTTTCCGGTAGAAATTACGATCAACCATTTGGAATTTAACGGCAAAGAATATCAGTGCGCTTTTGCTCGTGACATTAGCGAACGCAAGCGGATTGAGGCAGCTTTGCGAGAAAGAGAAGAAGAATTTAGGTCATTAGTTTCTAACATTCCCGGTGCGGTTTATCGGTGCAGCCCTGCTGGGCGATCGAGCCTAACTTTTATCAGCAGTGGCATAGAAGCTATTTCCGGCTATCCTGCAGCTAACTTTATGCAAAAACCGGTGCAGGCTTTTCCGAGTATAGTTCACCCCGATGACGCTGAGCAGATCGAGACAATTATCGATCGGGCTATTAAGACAAAACAACCTTACATCATCGAATATCGCCTAATTCACTGCGACGGAAATGTGCGGTGGGTTGTAGAGAAAGGTCAAGCCATTTTCAACGCAGACGGTGAAGTTTTATCCCTCAACGGCGCCATTTTTGACATAACAGAGCGCAAAGCAGCGGAGGATGCTTTGCGGCTCTCCGAGGCGATCGCCAACAACAGAGCCCAGCAGCTAGAAATCGCTCTCAAAGAACTCCGAGAAACTCAAGCTCATCTAATTCATACCGAAAAAATGTCAAGTCTCGGTCAAATGGTAGCTGGAGTAGCTCACGAAATTAATAACCCTGTCAGTTTTATCTACGGCAATATTTCCTACGCCAGCCAATATATCCGAGACTTGTTGCAGCTTGTGGAACTTTACCAAAAACACTATCCTCAGCCCGTGGTAGAAGTTCAAGAATGTATTGACAATATCGATTTAGAATTTCTGAGAGAAGATTTACTAAAAATATTATCTTCGATGAAAATGGGAGCCGATCGCATTCGCGAAATAGTTTTGAGCTTGCGAAATTTCTCGCGTTTAGACGACTCCGTAAAAAAACCTACTAACCTTCACGAAGGCATAGATAATACCCTCTTAATATTGCATAACAAACTCCGAGCCAGAGGCGACTATCCAGAAATAAAAATAATCAAAGATTACGGTCAACTCCCTTTAATAGAATGTTATGCGGGTCAGCTAAATCAGGTATTTATGAACCTGCTTAGCAACAGTATTGACGCCTTAGAAGATGCTTGCAACCATAAAAAGCGATCCTCTCCGAGGGCTTCGCTAACGGCAGCCGGCGGCGACGATTGGAAACCAACTATTAGCATTCGCACAGAAGCCCTGAACGAAAATAGTATTTGCATCCGCATTTCCGATAATGCGATCGGCATGACAGAAGACGTGCGGAGCCGATTATTTGACCCGTTTTTCACGACAAAACCGATGGGAAAAGGCACTGGTTTAGGGTTAGCCATCAGTTACCGAATTGTCGCGGAAAAACACGCCGGAGCCTTGAGCTGCCGTTCCACTGTAGGAGAAGGTACGGAATTTGCGATCGAGATTCCTTTATAAATTAGTGCAACCGAAGTATCGAGAATTTGGCAGAAGTGATCGCTCACCCCAAATTTTAAACTGGGGTGTAAAAAACTTTCAATTTTAAGAAAAATCCAAAAATTGGCTATAAATTACCCAGGTAATGCTCAACATGGCAGTGAAATTGTAAATTGTGTACCGCGCCTAAAGTTGAGTTGACTTCGAGCATACCAAAGTGTTTCTCAACTACAATCTGCCGTGCGATCGCCAATCCTAAACCCGTTCCTTTTCCCACTGCTTTCCTCGTCAATAAATGATCGAATATTTTTTGGTTTACCTCCCAACGGGTGTAGCAGTAAGAAGCTTCTTTAGGTTCTAATATAGCTGATAGGAATCTCTATCGCTAACTCTGTACCATCTCCAACTCTAGAATTACAGGTTAATTTACCGCCATGTTTTTTGACAATACCATAGCTAACAGATAAACCCAAACCTGTACCGCTACCCACTGGTTTAGTTGTAAAAAATGGATCGAATATTCGGGATTGAATATTCGCCGGGATACCGGCGCCATTATCAGTGATTTTAATTCTAACCCATTTTTTTTCAATGAATTCAGTCTGAATCCTGATCACAGGATTTTTATCTGTTTTATTAATTGATTGAAGAGCATCAATAGCGTTACTGATAATACTCAGAAATACTTGATTTATCTCACTAGCATAACAAATGACAGGGGGCAGATTTCCATACTCTTTAATAACTTGTATTTCTGATTTGCCATCGCTCAGTCTTAAGCGAGTTTGTAAAATTAGCAAAGTGCTTTCAATTCCGGTATGTAAATCTACTGCTTTCATGTCGGCTTCATCTAATCGGGAAAAGTTACGCAAACTCAGGATAATTTGGCTAATGCGATCGCTCCCTGCTTTCATAGATTGCAGAATTTTAATTAAATCTTCCCATATAAAATCTAAATCCATTTCTTATATTTTCGCTTGAATTACTTTACTGGGTTCTGGATACTATTGTTGATAAATATCAAGTAAAATAAGTAAATTTTTGAGATAACCCTCTATATGTGCAACATTACTACGAATAAATGTTACTGGATTGTTGATTTCGTGAGCAATCCCAGCTACCAGTTGACCGAGAGATGACATTTTTTCGCTCTGAATTAATTGTGCTTGGGTTTGTTGTAAGCTTTTAAAGGCTTGCTCTAAATCAAAAGTTTTTTGCCTTAAATCTTCCGTTTTTTGCGCTACTTCTGCTTCTAAGCTTTGGGAATATTTCTCTATTTGTTTATATAAACGAGCATTATCAATAGAGTTCGCCGCTTGAGCTGCGAGCATCTGGAGAATTTCTAATAGCTCATTAGTAAATGCTCCCACTGTTAAGTTATTTTCCAAGTACACAATACCGACGAGTTTTTCTTGCCGAATAATTGGAGTACATAAAACTGATTTAGGTTGATGAGCGATAATATAGCGATCGCCTGCAAATTGGTCGGCTTTACTTAAGTTGTCAAAAACAGCCGTCGCTTGAGTTCGTGCCACCGCATAAATCAAACTCTGAGGAATTTCCTGATATTGTTCCAGAGGAATTTCTAATATTTTTGTCTGCTTTTGTGCGGCTTGAGCTACGACCATTTGTGACAAGTTAAGAAAAAGTGCAAATTGTCAAGGGGGTAGACCAAAAAAGGTAAAATAGGATGAAACCTTTACGGGGCAAGCAGTTGAGCCCGAGTAGAACCAGTTATGATTCGCAAAAAAAGAATTAACCGAGATCATGCAAAGAAAAAAAATAGTCCCCAAATAGAAAATGAAGCGATTGCGAATCACCTGGAGGATTTATTAATTCCAGCAATGGCTGCTCAAAAAACTTTTTATCGCCAACTAAATTTAAGAGATAGGATTCTGACACT